>NZ_JBHUPT010000031.1:0-23737 GCF_049056525.1 Leisingera coralii
ACCCAGGCGGTTTACGACCAGATTTGGACCAATCTCAAGAAGTGACCGCGGAAGCGAGGGGGCTGTCTGCCCCCTCGCGCTCCCCCGAGGATATTTTCAGCCAGATGAATGAAGGATCCTGTCTTTAGAGGGCGTTAGAGGGCAGCCGGGCCGCAATTCATGCTGGCGGTGGCCTCGGCGGCCCGCTGCGCTATGTGGTGGCGCAGCTATGGGTTGTTCCGCCCGGGCGTTTGCGCCGTTCGGGCTGGCCTGTGGCGGGACGCGGCCGGTTCCGGTCCGCGTCAGTTGCACGGGCTAACGCGGGGCAATTCGCCATGAAGACCAGCGTCCGGAATGTGATTGTGCTTGGCGGCACCGGGTTTCTCGGCCAGCGGGTGGTGCGCCGTCTGCAGGACCGCGGCTGCCCTGTCAGCGCCGGGACCCGGTCTCCGGACGCCGCTGCCTCCTATCGCAGCAGCTGGGACCGCGGGGTCCGGCTGGTGGGGATGGACCTGGCCGATCCGGACTCGCTGGTCCGGGCGCTGGAGGGCGCCTCGGCCGTGGTCAATTGCATCGGATTCTATGCCGAGACCGGCCAGCAGAGCTTTCAGGATGTGCATACCGATGCCGCCCGCCGGATTGCCCGGCTGGCCCGCGAGAGCGGCGTGCAGCGTCTGGTGCACATCTCCGGGATCGGCGCCAGCCTGCACTCGCCGTCGGCCTATGTGCGCGCCCGCGCCGAGGGCGAGGCCGCGGTGCGCAGCGTCTGCCCCGGCGCCATCATCCTGCGGCCCAGCGTGATGTTCAGCCGCAGCGGTGCTTTCTTCGGCGACCTGCAGAAGATCGTCGATCACCTGCCGGTGATCCCGCTGTTCGGCAACGGGCGCACGCGGCTGCAGCCGGTCTGGGCGGGCGATGTGGCCGAAGCCATCTGCCGGATCCTGGATGGCGCCCGCGTGCCGCGCAAGGTGTTTGAACTGGGCGGGCCGGATGTGTTCACCTACCGGGAAATCCTGCGGCGGCTGGCCGCCCGCTCCGGCCGCAGGCGGCTGTTGCTGCCGGTGCCCTTTGCGCTGTGGCGCGCCGGCGCGGCACCGCTGTCGCTGCTGCCGCAGCCGCCGGTGACCCAGGCGCAGATCGCATTGATGCAGCAGGACAATACCGTGGGGGAGACAATGGCGGGATTTGCCGATCTCGGGATCACCCCGCATTCCGCCATCGCCATGGGGCTGGTCTGAGCGGCGGGGCGGCAAATCTCTTTTTTCAAACGGAATTCCCCGCACCGGGCTTTGTGCCTGGTGCGGGGAGGGGTCAGGCGAAGCTGACCCCGTTCAGGTTCATCGGCAGCGCCGTCACCCGCGGGCCAGTAACCGCGATGGCATTCGCCAGCGCCGGGGCCGAGGGCGGGGTGCCGGGCTCGCCTACGCCGGTGGGCATCTCGGCGGAGGGCACGATATGCACCTCAATGGCGCCGATGTCGCCGATCCGCAGCGGTTCGTAATCGGGGAAGTTGAACTGGTCGACTTCGCCTTCGGTCAGGGTGATCTCGTTGCGCATGGCATGGCCCAGGCCATAGCCGATGCCGCCTTCCATCTGCGCCTTGATCACGTCCGGATTGACCGCGATGCCGCAATCCACCGCGCAAGTGACCTTCTCGATCTTCACGCCGTCATCGGCATTGCCGGAGATCTCCACCAGCTCGGCCACATAGCTGCCAAAGCTCTTGTGGACGGCGATGCCCTGGCTGCGGCCCTCCGGCGCGCTGCCCCAGCCGCCCTTCTCGGCGGTCAGTTTCAGCACCCCTGCCAGGCGCTGCTGATCGGCGCCGCCGCCCTCCAGCAGGGCAAGGCGGAATTCGACCGGGTCGCGGCCCGCGGCGCGGGCAGCCTCGTCCAGCATTGTCTCCATCACATAGGCGGTGTGGGTGTGACCGACCGAGCGCCACCACAGAACCGTGGTTGCCTTGGCCACGTCGGTAAGGCCGACATGCTGGCCAGGGATCTGGTAGGGGCTGTCACCCACACCCTCGACCGAGCTGTGATCGACGCCGTTGTGCACGAGCATGCTCTCGAAGGCAGTGCCTTTCATGATCGACTGCGCGGCGATGCGGTGGTCCCAGCCGGCGATATTGCCATCCGCGTCCAGACCCACGCGCACCTTATGCGCCACCGCCGGACGGTAGTAGCCGCCGGTGATGTCATCCTCGCGCGACCAGACCAGTTTCACCGGCCGCGAGCGGTCGGTCAGGGCAAAGGCCAGTGCCGCCTCCACCTGGTAATCCGCGGTGGGTGTGGCGCGGCGGCCGAAGGAGCCGCCGGCAAACATCGTGTTGATGCGGATCTTCTCCATCGGCAGCTGGAAGATCTGCGCCATTGCCATGTGGGGCCCGGTCGGGATCTGTGCACCGTCATGCAGGGTGACGCCGCCGTCCTCATCGGCCTCGATGGTGCAGGTGAGCGGCTCCATCGGCGCATGCGCCAGCAGCGGGAAGTAGAAGGTCTGCTCCACCACCTTCGCCGCCCCCTCGATCTGCGCCGCGGTGGCGGCAAGATCGGCGTCGGTCACATTGTACTCCGGGTCACTGTTCACCGCGGCCAGCAGCTCCTCGCGGATCTGGTCCGAGCTGCGGCTTTCGGCGGCGGAGAAATCCCAGTCCACGGTGATCGCATCGCGGGCCTGGAACGCGCCCCAGGTGTCCTCGGCATAGACCGCGACACCCGCCTGGTTGGGCAGGACGGCAGCGCGGATGTAGCCTTTGACTTCCTTGGCGCCGGCGTCGTCAAACCCGTTGGCCAGCCCGCCCATGCGCGGGCTGCGGATGATGACGGCAACCATCTGGTTCGGCAGATGCAGGTCCATCGCATACATCGCGGTGCCATTGGTCTTGGGCAGGGAGTCCTTGCGCTTGACCGAAGCGTTGCCGATCAGGCGGAACTCGCTGGGGTCCTTCAGCCGCGGCTCTGCCGGGGCTTCCATCTGGGCGGCGGCACCCACGAACTCCGCAATCGGAGCCTCCTGGCCTGCACCTTTGATCGTGCCGTTCTCTATGCTCAGCGCGCTGGCGTCTGCGCCCCAGGCCTCAGCCGCCGCCTTGATCAGCATTTCACGCGCGGCGGCCCCGGCCTGGCGGTACTGCAGGAAGGAATTGGCCATCGCGGTAGAGCCGCCGGTGCCCTGGAACTGGCCGAAGGCCAGGTTGGCATAGCGCGAGGGGTCGGAAGGGGCGAATTCGTACTGGATGTCCTCCATCGAGACGCCCAGCTCCTCGGCGATCAGGGTGGTAAGGCCGGTGGCCGGGCCCTGGCCTTTCTCGAAGTGCTTGACGATAGCGGTGACAGTGCCGTCGGCGCTGATCTTCACAAACGGGTTCAGCTGTGCCGGTGCGGCGCCGGCTGCAAGGGCGCCGTTCGGACGGACGCCGACATACAGGACGGCAGCGGCGGCGGCAGCGGATTTGAGGAAGCCGCGGCGGGAGGTGTTGAGGGTCATATCAGGCCTCCATCATTTCGGATGCGCGCTGGATCGCGGCGCGGATGCGCTGGTAGGTGGCACAGCGGCAGGCGTTGCCGTTCATGTAGTCGTCGATCTCTTCCACCGTTGGCTTGGGGTTTTCGCTCAGCAGCCCCACGGCAGACATGATCTGGCCCGACTGGCAGTAGCCGCATTGCACCACGTCCAGCTCCATCCAGGCGTCCTGCACGGCCTTGGACACCTTGGAGTTCAAGCCTTCGATGGTGGTGATCTCGGCGCCCTCGGCGTCCTCGACATAGGTCTGGCAGGAGCGCACAGGCTCCCCGTCCAGATGCACGGTGCAGGCGCCGCAGGCAGCGACGCCGCAGCCGAACTTGGTGCCGGTCAGTTTCAGTTCATCCCGGATCACCCACAACAGCGGGGTTCCGGGCTCGGCCTCGACCTGATGCGTCTGGCCGTTGAGTTTCAATGAAATTGCCATGGCTATGGGGCCTCCCCTTGGCTGGAATGTCAGGTTCAGGATTTTTCGAAGTCTGCAAAGGCATCGGCGTAATCGGGATGCCAGCGCGACAGGGCCGGGCGGTTTTCCAGGATGTCGCCCAGGGCCCAGGTGACCCGGCGGCGGTCGCGTTCGGGTGTGACGTCATTGTCCGGGCAGAGGATATAGAAATCGCCCGCCGCCATGCGGGTCAGCAGGTGATCGACGGTCTGCTCTGAGGTCCAGGCAGACGCCGGCTTCTCCGGAATGTGGCGGGCGATCATGCCGGTATAGGTAAAGCCGGGCACAAACAGATGCGCGGTGACCGGCGCCTCGGCCTGGCGCAGGTCATGGGCCAGCATCTCGGTCAGCACTTTCACACCGGCCTTGGAGACATTGTAGCCCGGATTGCCCGGCGGCGTGGTGATGCCCTGTTTAGAGCCGGTGTTGACCACTACCGCAGGGCGCGCGGCGGCGATCATCCGGGGCAGGAACGCCTGCACCCCGTTCAGCACGCCGAACAGGTTCACCTCGATCATCGCCCGCCAGGCGTCCGGTTCTTCCCAGCTGCCGGAGGGGCGGGCAATGCCTGCGTTGTTCATCAGCACCGCCACCTCGCCCGCGCCGAAGGCAGCGTCGGCCAGGGCTGCGAGGTCCTGCGGCTTGCTGACGTCGGTTGCAACCGTCAGCACCGGCGCGCCGGCCTTCACCTGGCTGCGCAGCTTCTCAGCCGCCTGATCCAGCGCCTCGCCCGGCAGGTCGGCCAGCACCACCCCCAGCCCGGCCTGGGCAAACCGTTCGGCTGCCGCAAAGCCAACCCCGCTGGCACCGCCGGTCACCACCGCCAGGCCGCCTGCTGCAAGTGCGTCATTGTACATGAGATGTCCTCCCGGAAGCGTTGTGCCGCCAGGGCTTGCATTGGCCCCGGCTGACTTGGTTGCAGCAAAGGTAGGGCGCACCGGGCGGATCGCCTTGCCTGATCCTCCGGATGATCTGCCTGATCCTCCGGAGCGCCGGGAATTGCGGTTCTTTCGCCGCCGCCGTCCGCCTATATTCAGGGCGAAGAGGAGGACCGCCCATGGTGCCGCAGGATCTGATCGACGACGTTGCCGCCTTTGTCCGCAGTAAAGGCGCGCCGGAAGACGGGTGCGAAACCGGGGTGGACGGGCTGTTTGCCTTTTGCCGCGAGAACCCGACCGCGTTTCAGGCGATGGTCTATGAGCCGGTCATGTGCCTGGTGCTGCAGGGCGCCAAGGAGGCGCACTTGGAGGACCGGGTGATCCGCTATGGTGCGGGCATGTCGCTGATCGTCAGCCACGCGCTGCCGGTCACGGCCGGGGTGATCGACGCTTCACCCGAAAAGCCCTATGTCTCGCTGGCGCTGCGGCTGGACTTGGCCACCGCGCGCAGCCTTTATGATGAGATCGGCGCGGCGGAGGGGCAGCAGCGGGGCACGCATTCGATGAGCGTGGCGGACAGCGACGCGGCGCTGACCGATGCGATGGCGCGGCTGTTCCGGCTGTCGCAGGATCCGGTCGAGGTGCAGGCGCTGGCGCCCTTGGTGCTGAAGGAGATCCATTTCCGCCTGCTGCGGGCCCAGCATGGCGGGATGCTGCGGCAGCTGCTGCTGCACGAAAGCCCGGCCAGCCGGATTTCCAAGGCCATTGCGCTGATCCGCACCGGCTATAAGGCGCCGATAGCAGTGGCGGAGCTGGCCGCCGCGGCGGGGATGAGCCAGTCGACCTTTCACGAGCATTTCAAGTCGCTCACCTCGACCACGCCGCTGCAATACCAAAAGGAGCTGCGCCTGCTGGAGGCGCGCCGCCTGCTGATGAGCGGCGGCAAATCGGTGGCCTCGGCGGCCTATGACGTGGGCTATGAAAGCCCGACCCAGTTCAGCCGGGAATACGCCCGAAAGTTCGGTATCCCGCCGCGGGACGAGAAGCCGGCACCGGCGGTAGCGTCTTAAACTCCCTAATATAATACTGTCCCGCCCGGCCGCAGGCCGGGCCGCGCCGGCCCGCCCCCATGGGGCGGCGCGACTGCGCCACCCCGCGGGCCAACGCTGCCCTCAGCTTTCCCTTTAACTGATTCAGGACTTCACCCAAGGCCGTTCCTGCCCCCGCGCCTCGCGGATGGTCCGGCCAAAAAGCCCGCTGTAGGACCGCCCCAGCGAAGACGCCGAGGAAAACCCGCACCTGAGCGCGATCTGCTCCAGGCTCAGGTGGGTTTCCTCAGACAAGTAGCGCGCATGCTGAAGCCGCAGCATCTTGTAGTATTTGCCCGGCGTCATCCCCAGTTCCCGCTGGAACGCCCGCGCCAGGGTGCGCTCCGACAGCGATACCCGCTTGGCCAGCGCGGCGGTGCTCAGCGGGGTTTCGATGGTTTCCGCCATCAGGTTCGCCGCCTTCAGCACCTTGGGCGAGCCCTTCTGCTCCAGCCGCGCGGCGCCGCGGTTCAGCTCTGACTGGCGCGACGGGTCATAGACAAACATGGTGGAGGCGCCAAAGGCGGCCGCCGAGCCATAGAGGTCCTGAATGAGGCTCAGCATCATGTCGAGCGCAGTGCTGGCGCCGCCGCAGGTGAGGAACGGTCCGGAGCGAACAAACCGCGCGGTGGAGACCTCGACCTTGGGGAACGTCTCGGTGAAGGCCTCCAGCTCCTGCCAGTGGATCGTCGCGGTATGGCCGTCCAGCACCCCCGCGGCGGCCAGCAGCCAGGCGGCGGTATCCAGCGCCAGCACCCGCTCCGCCCGCCGCACCGCGCCCCGCAGCCGGGTCAGCAGCGCGGGCGTCACCTGCCCGCGCACGTGGTAGCCCGCAACCAGCACCAGGGTGCGGTTGCCCTGATCCTCGCCGAACGCCCCGTCCGGGGTGATCTGCAAGCCGCTGGAGCTGGTCACCGGCGCGCCGTCAAGGGTGCTGACCCGCCAGCCCGCGACGTCCTGGCCGGAGTTCATCCGCACGTCGCGCAGCGGCTCCATGGCGCTGGCCAGCACCATGTTGGAAAACCCGTCGAACAGCAGGAATTCGAATATCGGCGGCGGTTTTGACGGCATCTGTATAGTATTTGACCGAAACTGTATAAACGTAACGTCATTTCCTGCGCTAATCACGCTGCAAGTCAAGTCTTTTGACCCGATCCGAACCGACTCGCAGACGACCTCTAAGACCGCTCTCTAGACACTGAGACTTCCATGACCACCGCTCCTCTTCTCTGGCAGCCGGATCTTTCGGCGCGCCGCAAACCTCTGCTGTCCGATTTCATGGCGCTGGCCTCTGCCGCTGCCGGAACCGATCTGGACAGTTACGCAGATCTGCACGCCTGGTCGGTTGCCCGGCCGGAGGAGTTCTGGCCGCTGGCCTGGGACTTTTGCGGGCTGGAGGGGGACAAGGGCGCGGTGCCGCTGCTGGCGGATGCCGACCCGATGCAGGTGCGCTTTTTCCCCGAGGCGCGGCTGAACGTCGCCGAAACCTTCCTGAAGAACGCCGACGGGCGCGAAGCCATTGTTTTCATTGGCGAGGATGGCCGCCGCATGGTCTGGACCCGCGCTGAGCTGAAGCGCGAGGTTGAAATGCTTGCAGCCGCCCTGCGGGAGGCCGGGATCGAAGCGGGCGATCACGTCGCGGGCTATGTGCCGAACATGCCGCAGACCGTGGCGGCGATGCTGGCCACCGCCTCGCTGGGCGCGGTCTGGTCCTCCTGCGCGCCGGAGAGCGGGCCGGATGTGGTGGTCGACCGGTTTGGCCAGATCGAGCCCAAGCTGATGTTTGCCGCCGACGGCTATTTCTACAACGGCAAGACGTTTGAGACCCGCGCCGCCATTGCCGAGGTCGCCGCCCGCGTGCCGTCGATCCAGCAGATCGTGGTCTGGCCCTATGCGGGTGATGCCGCGGATTTGCCCGCGGGCATGACCGCTTATGAAGCTTTCAAGCAGGCGGACGCCCCGGCCCTGGACTGCCGTCTCATGGGCTTTCGCGACCCGCTCTATGTGATGTTCTCCTCCGGCACCACGGGCAAGCCCAAGTGCATCGAGCATTCCGGCGGCGGCACCCTGCTGCGGATGCTGGTGGAGCAGCAGCTGCACTGCGACCTGCGCCCGGGCGACCGGATGTTCTATTACACCACCTGCAACTGGATGATGTGGAACTGGCAGGTTGCGGCGCTGGCCTCCGAGGCTGTGATCGTGCTGTTTGACGGCAACCCGATGTACCCCGGCATCCGCCGCCTGTTCGACCTGGCGGAGGCCGAGAAGGTTACGCATTTTGGTATTTCCGCCAAATACATAGACGCCTCGCAAAAGCGCCGGAACCGGCCGGTGGAAAGCCACGATCTGGGCGCTTTGCGGGTGGTTCTGTCCACCGGGTCGCCGCTGTCGCCGGAGGGCTTTGCCCATGTCTATGCCGATTGGAAGGCGGATGTGCAGCTGGCCTCGATCTGCGGCGGCACCGATATCCTAGGCTGTTTCATCGGCGGCTGCCCGCTGCTGCCGGTGCATCAGGGTGAGATCCAGGCGCCGATGCTGGGGCTGGACGTGGCAACCCTCAACGACCAGGGCGAACCGGTCGAGGGTGTTGCTGGCGAACTCGTTTGCCGCAACGCGCATCCGTCGATGCCGACCCGGTTCCTGAACGACCCCGGCAATGCCCGCTACCGCGCCAGCTACTATGAGACCTATCCGAACATCTGGCGGCAGGGTGATTTCACCATCCGCACGGAGCATGGCGGCTACGTGGTGCTGGGGCGTTCGGACGCGACGCTGAACCCCGGCGGCGTGCGGATCGGCACCGCGGAGATCTACCGTCAGCTCGACAAGATCGATGAGGTCGCTGACGCGGTGGTGGTCGGCCAGAGTTTCGACAACGACGTGCGGGTGGTTCTGTTTGTGGTTCCCGAGGAGGGCGCCGTGCTGGACGACGCGCTAACCGCCCGGATCAAAACGGAAATCCGCAGGAATGCCTCGCCGCGGCATGTGCCCGCCAAGATCATCGCCGTCGCTGACATCCCGCGCACAAAATCCGGCAAGACCGCCGAGCTGGCGGTGCGCGATGTGGTGAACAAACACCCTGTCCGCAACCTCTCCGGCCTCGCCAACCCGCAGGCGCTGGAGCTGTTTGCGGATCACCCTGAATTGCAAGCTTAACCCCAAAGGAGCGAGACTATGCCCCTGACCATGAACCGTGAAGTCTTCATCACCGCTGCCGTGACCGGCTCTGGCGGCACCCAGGACAAATCCCCCCATGTGCCGCGCTCGCCCAAGCAGATTGCTGATGCTGCGATCGAGGCAGCCAAGGCTGGCGCGGCGGTGGTTCACTGCCATGTGCGCGACCCGGAAACCGGTGCGCCGTCCCGGAAACTTGAGTATTACCGGGAGCTTACCGACCGGATCCGCGACTCCGAGGTGGACGTGGTGCTGAACCTGACCGCCGGCATGGGTGGCGATATCGTGTTCGGCTCGACCGAGGCGCCGTTCCCTGTCAACGAGGCGGCGACCGACATGATCGGCGCGACCGAGCGTATGGCGCACATCGCCGAATGCCTGCCGGAAATCTGCACCCTGGACTGCGGCACCATGAACTTTGCCGAGGCCGATTACGTGATGACCAACACCCCCGGCATGCTGCGGGCGATGGGTCAGATGATGACCGACCTGGGCGTGAAGCCGGAGATCGAGGCGTTTGACACCGGCCACCTGTGGTTTGCCAAGCAGTTGGTAAAAGAGGGAATTCTGGAGCCGAACGCACTGGTGCAGCTGTGCATGGGGGTGCCGTGGGGCGCGCCGAACGACCTCAACACCTTCATGGCGATGGTCAATAACGTGCCGGACGACTGGACCTTCTCGGCGTTCAGCTTGGGCCGGGACCAGATGCCCTATGCGGCGCAGTCGGTGCTGGCGGGCGGCAACGTGCGCGTCGGGCTGGAGGACAACCTGTTCCTGGACAAGGGCGTGCTGGCCACCAACGCGCAGCTGGTGGAGCGTGCGGTCGGCGTGATCGAGGGTATGGGTGCCAAGATCATCGGCCCGGAGGCGGTCCGCGAAAAGCTGGGCCTGACCAAGCGCGCGCCGGTGGCGAAGTAAGCGGGGCAGGGGGGTGTCCTGCGTGCACCGCCTGTACACCCCCTGTGCACCGCCGCGCTGCGGCAAAGAGGGAAGATTGGGGGCTAGCCCCCAAACCCCCAGGATATTTGCGGCCAGAAGAAGAGCCGGGCGTTTTGAAAAGGACATCAAATGAAAACAGCAGCAATCATCGGCGGCGGAGTTATCGGCGGCGGCTGGGCCGCGCGGTTCCTGCTCAACGGCTGGAATGTGCGGGTGTTCGACCCGGACCCGGAAGCGGAACGCAAGATCGGCGAGGTGCTGGCCAATGCCCGCCGCTCCTTGCCGTCGCTTTATGACAAGGCGCTGCCGGCCGAAGGTGAACTGACCTTCCACGCGGATATGGCAGAGGCCGTGGCGGAGGCATCCTGGATCCAGGAGAGCGTGCCGGAGCGGCTGGATCTGAAACACAAGATCCACGCGCAGATCCAGGCGCATGCGCCGGCAAGCGCGGTGATCGGCTCCTCGACCTCGGGCTTCAAGCCGTCGGAGCTGAACGCCGAGGGTGCCCGCGCCGTGGTGGCGCATCCGTTCAACCCGGTTTACCTGCTGCCGCTGGTCGAGCTGGTGGGCGATGCGGAGACCTGTGCGCAGGCCTCTGACATCCTGCGGTCGGTGGGCATGTACCCGTTGACCGTGCGCAAGGAGATCGACGCCCATATCGCCGACCGCCTGCTGGAAGCGGTCTGGCGCGAGGGGCTTTGGCTGATCAAGGACGGCATCTGCACCACCGAGGAGCTGGATGAGTCGATCCGCATGGGCTTTGGCCTCAGGTGGGCGCAGATGGGCCTGTTCGAGACCTACCGGATTGCCGGCGGCGAAGCGGGCATGAAGCATTTCATGGCGCAGTTCGGCCCGGCGCTGGAATGGCCCTGGACCAAGCTGATGGATGTGCCGGAGTTCACCGAGGAGCTGGTGGACCTGATCGCGGGCCAGTCGGATGCGCAGTCCGGCCATATGCCGATCCGCGCGCTGGAGCGGCTGCGGGATGACAACCTAGTCGGTATGATGCGGGCGCTGAAGAAATCCGGCAGCGGCGCTGGCGGGGTCATCAACACCCATGAGGCAACGCTGCCCGTGCCGGACGCGGTGGAGCTGCCGGTGACCGTCAGCCGCCCGGTGCCGCAGAGCTGGACCGACTACAACGGCCACATGAACGAGGCGCATTACACCGAGGCCTCGGCCCAGGCGACCGACCGGTT
Organism: Leisingera coralii; assembly: GCF_049056525.1. Classification (NCBI taxonomy): domain Bacteria; kingdom Pseudomonadati; phylum Pseudomonadota; class Alphaproteobacteria; order Rhodobacterales; family Roseobacteraceae; genus Leisingera; species Leisingera coralii. The sequence goes on from NZ_JBHUPT010000031.1 coordinate 11,228, forward strand.
CATGGAGATGATCGGCGCGGATGCGGAGTACATCGCCGCGGGCGGCAGCTATTTCACGGTCGAGAACCACGTGCGCTTCCTGGATGAGCTGCACGAGGGCGATGCGCTGACCGTGACCACCCAGGTTCTGAAAGGCGAAGGCAAAAAGATGCATCTGTTCCACCGCCTGCACGGCCCCGAGGGCAAGCTGGCGGCGACCGTGGAAACGCTGCTGCTGCACATGGACCTGAACGCGCGCGGCACCTCGCTGCCGTCGCCGGAGGTGGCGGACAAGCTGGCATCCTTTGCCGCCGCCCATGCCGGGCTGCCGCTGCCGGAGGGCGCCGGGCGCCACGTCGGCCAGCGGGGATGACTTGGGAACCGGCGGCGTGCGGGCTGCCGGTTTTCCTTTGCGGGCCGGGCATCCTCCCCGATCCGGCCCGCATTCTTGAACTGAGGCCGCAGGGGACGGCCGGAGATTTTCAGCCCGGGCAGCCGGGCAGCCCCCGCGGCGGAGGATTCCGGGGGCGTTGGTAGAGGGTCAAGGGAGGACCACATGTCTGAGAGCAATTCCAACAGCCACCTGGTGGCGAAGTCCGGTTTCTTTACCGGTCTTCACCCGGGGATGGGCATAGCGTCAAAGGCGATGATTGCCGCCTTCGTGATTTTCACGGTTCTGAACGTCGAGTTCGCGGGCGGGCTGTACAAGTCCATCCGCGGCTGGATCGAAGGCGGCCTGAGCTGGTATTACATCTCGGTTCTGGCCGGGATCATGTTCTTCTGCTTCTTCCTGATGTTCTCGAAGTTCGGCAGCCTGCGGCTGGGCGATGATGACGCGCGCCCGGAATTCAGCAACTTCAGCTGGTTTGCGATGCTGTTCTCTGCGGGCATCGGCATCGGCATCCTGTTCTTTGGCGTGGCCGAGCCGATCTTCTACTTCGACAACTCGGCGGTCTGGGGCTACCCGAACAACCCGCACGCAGAGCTGGCGGGCCATTCGGACATGGACATGCAGCGCGCCATCGACGCGATGCGGGTGACCTATTTCCACTGGGGGTTCCACGGCTGGGCCTTGTATGTGATCGTCGGCCTGTGCCTGGCCTATTTCGGCTTCCGCAAGAAGCTGCCGCTGACCATGCGCTCGGCGCTGTATCCGCTGATCGGTGAGCGGATCTATGGCCCCTGGGGGCATTGCGTCGACCTGCTGGCGGTGTTCGGCTCGGTCTTTGGCATTGCGACCTCGCTGGGGCTGGGCACCAGCCAGATGGCGACCGGCCTCAATGTGCTGTTCGGGCTGGAAGCCACGCTGACGCTGAAAATTGTGCTGATCGTAATCGTGACCATCATTGCCACCGCCTCTACCGTGTCGGGCGTGGGCAAGGGCATCCGGGTGATTTCCGAATGGAACATCTGGCTGTCGATGTTCCTGCTGATGGCCTTTGTGGTGATCGGGCCGCTGAAATGGCTGCTGGGGTTCTATGTGACCACGCTGGGCGACTACATCTGGAACTTCATCCCGATGGGTTTCTGGACCGCAAGCTCCGAGGAAAACATCGCCTGGCAGGGCGGCTGGACGATATTCTACTGGGGCTGGTGGATTGCATGGGCGCCGATGGTGGGCATGTTCATCGCCCGCATCTCGCGCGGGCGCACCATCCGGGAGTTCATGATCGGGGTGCTGTTTGTGCCGACCGCAATTGCGTTCTTCTGGCTGTGCATGTTCGGCGGCAACGCGATCTGGCAGGAGCTGAACATGGGCACCGGTCCGGCGGCTGAAGGCGGCGCGGGGGTGATTGCCACCGTGCGCAACTGGGATCTGCCTGCGGCGCTGTACGGAACCATCGGCAACCTGGGTGCCACCTCCTGGCTAGGTGATCTGAGCTGGACGGCCTGGCCGCTGTCGGCGCTGGCGACGCTGCTGTTGTTCTCGTGGTTCGTGACCTCGGCCGATTCCGGCACGCTGGTGATCACCACCATGCTGTCGATGGGTGACGACAACCCGCCGAAGAAGTTCCGCATCATCTGGGGCGCGGGCATTGGCGCCACTGCGATTGTGCTGCTGATGGCGGGCGGGCTTGGCGCCCTGCAGACGGCATCCATCGCGGCGGCCTTCCCGATTTCCTTTGTGATCATCGGAATGGCGCTGGGGCTTTACAGGTCGCTGAAGACCGATCCCTCCGCGGCGCCGATTGCCGAAGCCGGTGCCGCGCCGGACGGCACCCGGATCACGCAGGATCTGCACGCCTGAGGCGGGCCAAAGCCTTGAAATGAAAATACGCCGGGCCTGTTACGGGCCCGGCGCTGGCATTTTGTCAGAGCTTGATCACCGCCATCTTGTCCTGGGTCATGTCATGCATGGTGTAGCCGATGCCGCCGGTGTTGTAGCCGGACTGGCGGCGGCCGGCGAAGGGCATCCAGTCGACCCGGAAGGCGGTGTGGTCGTTGACCATGACCGCGGTGGCATCGAGCTGGCGCACTGCCTGCATGGCGGTGTCCAGGCTTTGGGTGAAAACAGCGGCCTGGAAGGCATAGGGCAGGCTGTTGGCGGTCCCGATGGCCTGCGGGATGCTGTCGGTGCTGTAGACGCAGATCACCGGGCCGAAGATCTCCTGCTGCGAGACGCGGGCATCCGCGGGCGGGTCCAGCAGCACGGTGGGGGCATAGGTGGTCTCGCCCAGGCGCTTGCCGCCCGCCAGCAGTCTGGCGCCGCCGTCCAGCGCCTCGTTCACCCAGTCCTCGACCCGGTCGACCTCGCCCGGGCGGATCAGCGGGCCGCAATCGACGGTTGGGTCGGTGGCGTCGCCGACCTTCAATGCCTGTGCCGCCCCGGCCAGTTTCTGCGCGATCTCCTCGGCCTTGGCGGCGGGGGCAAAGACGCGCTGCACCGAGACACAGACCTGGCCGGAGTGGTAGAAGCCGCCCTTGGCCAGCAGCGGGATCATCGCGTCGATCTCTGCATCCTCGGCCACGATCACCGACGCGGCGCCGCCGTGTTCCAGGGCGCAGCGGGTGCCGGGGGCGAGCTTGGAGCGCAGCATCCAGCCGACGCGGGCGGAGCCGATGAAGGAGAAGAAGCCGACGCGCGGGTCGGTGATCATCTTCTCCGCCACCGCGTTGGAGCAGACCACATCGCGGCACCAGTCCTGCGGCAGCCCGGCCTCGTGCAGCATGGCGACAAAGGCCTGGCACGACAGCGGTGTGTCCTGCGCGGGCTTGACGATCACCGGGCAGCCGGTGGCGACGGCAGGGGCGACCTGATGCACGATCAGGTTCAGCGGGTGGTTGAAGGCGCTGGCCGCGACCACCACGCCGATCGGCTCCCGCTGGGTGAAGGCGATGCGGCCCGATCCGGCCTCGGTCAGGTCCATCGGGATTTCCCTGCCGGTCATCTGGCCGATCTCATGCACGCAGAGCCCGACCCCGTCGATGGCGCGCTTGACCTCGACCTTGGCGTCGACCAGCGGCTTGCCGCCCTCGCTGGCGATCAAGAGGGCCAGCTCGTCAAAGCGGTCCTCCATCAGCCGGGCGGTTTTCTTGAGGATGGCGATACGCTGGTAGGCCGGCAGCCACCCATCGCGCTGGCGGAACAGCCCGTGCGCGGTGTCCAGCATGGCGTCGATTTGATCCCAATCGCTGGTTTCGACCGTGCCGATACGCTCCAGGCTGAAGGGGTTCACGACGTCTATGGTATTGGTCATATCAGGCACACCTTGTCCGCCAGTTCCTCGATCAGGACCCGCTGGTTTTCGCTGTAGTCCACCGGCACATCAATCAGATGCACGCCGCCTGCGTCAAAGGCTTTTTCAAAGGTGGGCAACAGGTCTTCGGTGCGTTCTATCCGGTGGCCGGTGGCGCCGTAGCTGTTTGCGTACTGGACAAAATCGGGGTTGTTGAACTCCAGCCCCCAGTCCCCGAACCCGGCGTGCGCCTGTTTCCAGCGGATCATGCCATAGGCGCTGTCGTTCAGCACGGTGACCACCAGGTTGAGGCCGAGGCGGACAGCGGTTTCCAGCTCCTGGCTGTTCATCATAAAGCCGCCGTCGCCGCAGATCGCCATGACCCGGCGGTCCGGGTGCAGCTTGGCCGCCATCATCGCCGAGGGCAGCCCCGCGCCCATGGTCGCCAGCGCGTTGTCCAAGAGAACGGTGTTCGGCTGGTAGGCCTTGTAGTTGCGGGCGTACCAGAGCTTGTAGATGCCATTGTCCAGCGCGATGATATCGCATTCCCCCATCACCTTGCGGGTGTCGGCGACCAGCCGCTGCGGGATCACCGGGAAGCGCGCGTCATCGGCGCCTTCGGAGATATGGCCGTCGGTCTCCTGCTTGACGCGCTGGAAATAGCCGCGGTCGAAGTCCAGCGGCCCGCCGAGGATCTTGCCCAGCCGGGTGATGGATTGGGCCAGGTCGCCGACCACCTCCAGCTGCGGGAAATAGACCTGGTCGACCTGCGCTGCCTTGTAGTTCACATGGATCACCTTGGTGCCGCCTTCCTCCATGAAGAAGGGCGGTTTTTCGACCACGTCGTGGCCGACGTTGATGATCAGGTCGGCGCGTTCGATGGCGCAGTGCAGATAGTCGCCATCCGACAGCGCGGCGGTGCCCAGGAACAGGCCGGAGCGTTCGTCGACCACGCCCTTGCCCATCTGGGTGTTGAAGAAGGGGATCTGGATCAGGTCGGTGAAATCACAGAGCGCGGAGCGGGCCTTGCGGCGGTTGGCGCCAGCTCCCAGCAGCAGCAGCGGCATCCTGGCATTGCGGATCATCTCCGCCGCCTCGTTCAGCACCTCATCGCCGGCCACCGCGTAATGGCGCGGGTGGGGCTGCAGGACGGAAGTATCGGTTTCCTCCGCCGCGATATCCTCCGGCAGTTCCAGCAGCACGGCGCCGGGGCGTTCCTCCTCGGCGGTGCGGAAGGCCTCGCGGATCAGTGCGGGGATGGTGTTTCCGTGCACGATCTGCTTGGACATCTTGCAGATCGGGTCGAACAGGTTGACCACGTCGATGATCTGGAAGCGGCCCTGTTTCGATTTCTTGATCGGCTTCTGGCCGGTGATCATGATCAGCGGCATGGCCCCCAGATGGGCATAGGCGGCGGGGGTTGCGAAATTGGTGGCGCCGGGGCCGAGCGTGGCCATGCAGACGCCCGCCTTGCCGGTCAGGCGGCCATAGGTGGCGGCCATGAAGGCGGCGCCCTGCTCGTGCCGGGTCAGCACCAGCTCGATGCTGGAGGTGCGCAGGGATTCCAGCAGGTCGAGGTTTTCCTCGCCCGGGACGGCAAAGACGTATTCGACGCCTTCGGTCTCAAGTGCGGCGGTGAGCAGGTCGGAGGCTTTGGACGGAGCTGGGGTTGCGGATTGGGTGTCTGGCATGGGGGCTCCTGTTGGCTGGGGGGCTTGGGGGCGGGTTATTGCGCGGCGTGCTGCTGCTCCGGCGTGGGATAGAGCTCATCCATCGAGACGGAGCGGCCGTTATCCAGCACGATGCGCGCGTGGTAGCGTTTCAGCAGCCGCGGCTCTGCCACGCCGCAGCTGTGGGCGATGATGCCGACCTCTTTCTTCATGTTCTTCGCGTAATAGGCGACGCGTTCGGATTTGCTGACCGGGTCGAGGCCGAACTGCAGCTTGCGGTCGTGGGTGGTGATGCCGGTGGGGCAGGTGTTCTTGTTGCACTGCAGGGCCTGGATGCAGCCGAGCGCAAACATGAAGCCGCGGGCGGAGTTGACGAAATCGGCCCCGGCGCAGAATGCCCAGGCGGCCTCTGACGGGTTGACCAGCTTGCCGCTGGCGCAGACCTTGATGCGGCCGCGCAGCCCGTAGCGGGTGAGGACATCCACCGCCAGCGGCAGGCTTTCGCGCAGCGGCATCCCCATGTTGTCGATCAGGCTCATCGGGGCGGCGCCGGTGCCGCCGTCGGCGCTGTCGATGGTGATGAAGTCCGGGGCGCTATCGATGCCGCGGGAGAGGATTTCCTGACACAGCCCCTCGATAAAGCCATAGGCACCGAGCACCGCCTTGAAGCCCACCGGCTTGCCGGTCACCTCGCGGACATAGGCGATCATGTCCAGCAGGTCGCCGACGCAGTCGATTTCAGGGTGGCGGTTGGGGCTGATTGCATCCTCGCCGGGGGTGAGGCCGCGGATTTCGGCGATTTCCTGTGTCACCTTGGCGCCGGGCAGGATGCCGCCCTTGCCGGGCTTGGCGCCCTGGCTGAGTTTCAGCTCGAACATGCGGACGGTTTCATGGGCCGCCACCGCGCGCAGCTTGTCCTCGTCAAAGCCGCCTTCGGGCTTGCGCACGCCGAACTTGCCGGTGCCGATCTGGAAAACGAGGTCGCAGCCGCCCTCCAGGTGGTAGGGCGACAGGCCGCCCTCGCCGGTGTTGAGCCAGATGCCGGCCTTCTTGGCGCCAGCCGACAGCGCCCGCACTGCGGGGACCGAAATGGCGCCATAGCTCATGCCGGAGATGTTGAAGATCGAGTCCGTCGTGTAGGGGTGGCGCGCATAAGGGCCGATGGTGAGGGCGGCAGGCGGCGAGGCGTCCTGCGCCAGCGACGGGAAGGGGCAATTGGCGAAATAGACGGTGCCGGGCCGCCGCAGGTCGCGGGTGGAGCCGAAGGCGATGGTTGAGTCCACATTCTTGGCGGCGCGGTAGACCCAGGAGCGTTCGGCGCGGTTGAAGGGCATCTCCTCGCGGTCGAGGGCGAAGAAATACTGCCGGAAGAATTCGCCCAGATGCTCGAAGAAGTAGCGGAAACGGGCGATCACCGGGTAGTTGCGGCGCAGGGTGCTTTCGGTCTGGGTCTTGTCGCGGATATAGAGCACGACCAGCCACAAGAGGCCCGCGCCGACAACCAGGATGAAGGTGAAGGACAGGAATTCGAGCAGCGCCAGGACGGTGCTGGATATCTGGGACATGGTCTCCGTCGCTCCTTCAGGGGCTTGGCGGCGCGGTTGGCTCCGCACGCCTGGCTTGTGCCGTTACAGAATGCGCATTGGCCTCGGCGAATGCATTCACGGGCGGATCACTTCCTCAGGAGCCGCGCCGGAGGCAGGGCGGGGGCCGCGGGCCCGCCGGACTGCTGTGCCCGGGGAATAACGGGCGGCAGGCCGGTTTGGTTCCGCCCCGCGGCGCGGGCGCGGCTCCTGTCCGCGATACTGCGCCAGCGGGGCGAAACTTGTCCAGCCCGAGGCGGTTCAGGCGGGCGGCGCGGGCTGGTGCTGGCAGGCGGTGCGGACGTCCTGGACGAACAGCTCTACCGCGCGCCGGTGGACCTGGCTGCGCCGGGTGGCGAGGGAAAACGCGGAGTGCCAGCGCAGTTGCGGGTGGGTGAGCTCGCGGAACCGGCCTGCGCGCACCCAGTTTTCGGCATAATGCACCGGCAGCGGGCCTAGGTACTGGCCGGTTTCGATCAGCATCGCCATCGCCTCCATGTTGGCGACCACCGCCTGCGGGTCGGGGCTGCCGAGATCGGGGGAGACCAGCATGTCATAGGAACGCTGGCAGAGCGGGTGCCGGGCGATCTCCTGCGGGGTGACCTGCTGCTGCGGCAGGGTGAACAGCGGGTGGCCCTGGCCGCAGTAGAGCCGGTGTTCCTCGCTGCACAGTTCCTCATAGGCCAGGTCGGCGACCTGGTTGCGGAACGGCGCGATGGCCGCGTGCAGCGCGCCGGTGATCAGCTGCTGGGTCAGATCGGCGGGCGAGGCGACGACGATTTCCAGCCGCACCTCGTTGGGACGGGCGAGGAAATTCCGCAAGGCGCGGGTCAGGTTGAGGCCGGGCAGGCTGCTGACCGCGTCCACCACGCCGATGCGCAGGTCGCCGGTGACGGCATCGCGCAGCTCCAGCAGTTCGGCGTCGAAGTCGCGGGCGCTGCGCAGGATATCGCGGGCCTTTTCATAGGCGATCTCGCCGCGTTCGGTCAGGCGGAAGCCGCCGCGGCCGCGCTCGCACACCCGGTAGCCGAGCGAGGTTTCCAGGTCGCGGATGCGGATGCTGATCGCCGACTGGGTGATGCCAAGCGCATATTGCGCATCGGAAAACCCGCCGCATTCGACGACGGTGACAAAGGTCTCCAGCAGCGTGTTGCGCAGCAGTTTCATGGCGCGGTCCTCCCTGCGGTGCGGCGGCCATTACATGAAATTTGCAAATGTGAAGATTAGCAATGTGATATTTTTTCATGCTTCGGCCCATGCTGAGGTGTCTTCCGACCCGTTAACCATGCCAACTGGGAGGAGACCCGCATGGCCCTTAGCTTGAAACACCTGAAAACCACCGCCGCGGCGGCGCTGCTGAGCCTGGCGCCCGCCGCCGTCTTTGCCGAGGACTGGAAATTCGCGATCGAGGAGATTCCGGGCTCGATCATGGACGCCTATGCGCAGGAGTTCAAAAAGCGCATCGAGGCGGCGACCGATGGCGATGTGACCGTGACCGTCTATCCGATGGGCACGCTGGGCACCCCGACCGAGACGGTGGAGCAGGCCGCCGATGGCGTCATCCAGCTGACCAATGTCTCGATCGGCAACCTGGGCACCATCGTGCCGGAAAGCCAGGTGTTCCTGCTGCCCTACCTGCTGCCCTCCGACCCGGCGGCGGTCTCGGACATTCTGAGCGGTTCGGAGACCATCTATGGCCCGCTGAATGAGGACTTCCAGAAGCGCGGCCTGGAAATCATGACGATGTATTCCGAAGGCCCGCAGGTCTGGACCACGAATCGCGAGATCCGCACGCCGGAGGACTTCGAGAACTTCAAGATGCGGGTGATGGTGTCGCCGATCCTGCTGGAGACCTACAAGAACATGGGCGCCAGCCCGACCCCGCTGCCGTTCGGCGAGGTGTTCGGCGCGCTTCAGCTGGGTGCGGTGGACGGCCAGGTGAACCCGATCCCGACCATCGAGGAGATGAAGTTCTATGAGGTCACCAGCCATCTGATCTGGGCCGGCGAGCAGGAACTGGTGACCACCGTGGTCGCAGGCTCCGACTGGTTTGCCACCCTGAGCCCAGACCGGCAGCAGCTGGTGCGCGACACCATGGCGGGCATGACCGGCTACATCGACGGTGTGGTCACCGACTTCAACCAGCAGCGTCTGGACGTGATCAAGGACGCCAAGCCGGACATCGGCCTGGTGGTGCTGACCGAGGAAGAGCGTGACGCCTTCCGTGCCCGCTCGGGCGATACCGCGGCGGCCTATGTCGAGACCGCAGGCGCCCGCGGCCAGGAACTGCTGGACGCGCTGCAGGCGGAGCTGGCGGGCAGCTGAGCCCGCTTCCGGCCCTGCGCGCTTTGCGCGGGGCCAATCCAAGGGAGGATATCATGCTACATGCCAAACCCGCTCCCTTCGGCCTTCTGGGCAAGATTGATGGCGCCATCGGGCGTGCCGAAGTCTGGATCCTGGGCTGGGGGATCATCCTGATGGCCGGCAACACCATCGCCAATGTCTTTGGCCGCTACGTGTTCAACCAGTCGATCTATTTCTCCGAGGAGCTGAACGAGTTCCTGATTGTCATCGTCACCTTCATGGGGCTGGGCTATGCCACCCGCAAGGGCATCCATATCCGCATGTCGGCGGTCTATGACGCGCTGCCGGTGAAGATGCGCAAGGGGTTGATGGTGGTGATCGCTGCCACCACTGCGGTGATGATGGGCCTGCTGGCCTGGTACGCGCTGGAGTACGTGCAGAAGGTCGCCAGCCGCGGCCGCATTACGCCGGCGCTGCAGCTGCCGCTGTACCTCACCTATGTCTGGGTGGTGATCGGGCTGGCGCTGACCGCGCTGCAGTACCTGCTGACTGCGCTGCGCAACCTGAATTTCGCGGAGGCGGAAATCTATGTCTCCTACCTGGAGGCGGACAGCTACGAAGACCCGGAAACCGCCGCCGCGATCCAGCGCTATGAAGAGGCTGGCGCCGCAGACACCGGGAAAGGGGAAAAACCATGACCGAACTGATGCTTGCCGTGATGATCCTGCTCTTGCTGTCAGGGTTCCCGATGAAGATGCCGCTGATCTCGGCTGCGGTGCTGGGCTTCCTCGTCTACTTCCCGGACATGAGCCTGCAGATCCTGATCCAGCAGATGATCGGCGGGGTGAAGCCTGCGGCGCTGATTGCGGTGCCGATGTTCATCCTGGCCGCCGATATCATCACCCGCGGCCATTCCGCCAACCGGCTGATCGACGTGGTCATGAGCTTCATGGGCCATATCAAGGGCGGCCTTGCAATTTCCGTGACCTCGGCCTGTGCGCTGTTCGGCGCGGTCTGCGGCTCGACCCAGGCGACCGTGGTGGCGATTGGCGGTGCGATGCGGCCGCGGATGCTGAAATCCGGCTACAAGGACAGCTTTGCCATCGGCCTGATCGTGAATGCCGCGGACCTGGCCTATCTGATCCCGCCGTCCATCGGCATGATCATCTATGGCGTGGTCTCCGGCACCTCGATCTCTCAGCTGTTCATCGCGGGCATCGTGCCGGGGCTGCTGATCGTGGTCCTGTTCTCGGCCTATTGCATGGTCTATGCCTACCGCCACGACATCCCCGTGCTGCCGCGCGAGGGCTGGGGCCAGCGTTTCACCGCCATGCGCCGGGCGCTGTGGCCGATGGGCTTCCCGGCGATCATCGTGGGCGGCATCTACGGCGGGGTGTTCTCGCCGACCGAGGCGGCCGCGATCTGCGTGCTTTACGCAGCGGTGCTGGAGGTGCTGATCTTCCGTTCCGTAAAACTGCGCGACCTCTGGGATATTGCGCTGTCGACCGGCGCGATCACCTCGGTGGTGTTCATCCTGATCGCGGCGGGCGCGGCCTTCAGCTGGACGCTGAGCTTTGCCCAGGTGCCGCAGCAGATCATCGCCTCGCTGGGGCTGGATGAGGCCGGGCCGCTGATGGTGCTGGTGGCGGTGAACCTCGCCTTCTTCCTCGGCTGCATGTTCGTCGACTCGATTGTGGTGATCCTGATCCTGGTGCCGATCTTTGCGCCGATGATCAAAGCCGCCGGCCTCGATCCCGTGCTGGTCGGTGTGCTGATCACCCTGCAGGTGGCCATCGGTGCCGCAACCCCGCCCTTTGGCTGCAACCTGTTCACCGCCATCGCGGTGTTCCGCCGCCCCTTTGTCGAGGTGGTGCGGGGCGTGCCGCCCTTCCTCGTCATCCTCTTGCTCGTGACCGGCCTGCTGGTCGCCTTCCCGCAAATCGCCCTGTTCCTGCCGGAACTGGCCTATCGTTAAGAAAAACGGAGAATCAACATGTCTGCACACGGTTACGAATCCGGCCGCCTGAACCTGCCCTTTGTCGGCATCGCCACCTTCGGCAAGAAGCCCTATGTCGAGGATTGGGACAATATCGACGCCGATGTTGCGATCCTGGGCGCGCCGTTTGACTTCGGCTGCCAGTTCCGCTCCGGCGCGCGGTTTGGCCCGCGGGCGGTGCGCGAGGCCTCGACGCTGTTCAGCTTCGGCCATGCCGGCGCCTATGATCACGAGGACGACGCCACCTATCTGGGCGCGGACGTGCGGATCGTCGATCTGGGCGATGCCGACATCATCCACACCAAGACCGAGGAGAGCCACGCCAATATCGAATACGGCGTGAAGAAGATCCTGGACGCGGGCGCGCTGCCGGTCACCATCGGCGGCGACCATTCGATCAACATCCCCTGCATCAACGCCTATGCAGAGGACTGCGAAAAGAACGGCCCGATCCATGTGATCCAGATCGACGCGCATCTCGACTTCGTCGACGAGCGCAAGGGCGTCACCGACGGCCACGGCAACCCGATGCGCCGCGCGATCGAGAAGGATTACGTCTCCGGCATGACCCAGCTGGGCATCCGCAACGTCTCCTCCACCGCCAAGGAAGGCTACATCGACGCCCGCGAGCGCGGCTCGGATATCCTGTCGGTGCGCCAGGTGCGCAAGCTGGGCACGGACGCCGTGCTGGAGCGCATCCCCGAGGGCGCGCGCTATTACGTGACCATCGACATCGACGCCTTCTGCCCCTCGATTGCGCCCGGCACCGGCACCCCCAGCCACGGCGGCTTCCAGTATTATGACGTGCTGGAGATCCTGCAGGGGCTGTCCAAGCGCGGTGATGTGGTGGGGATCGACCTGGTGGAGGTTGCCCCGGCCTATGATCCCGCTGAGAGCACCCAGATCCTGGCCGCGCAGCTGTTGCTGAACTTCATCGGCTTCATCTTCCACAACAAGGGATAAGCGCCTCCTCCCGCATGCCCCGGCCGCGGCCAGGGCAGCGGATCGCCTGGCACGCCTTCTCCCATTGGCGTGCCAGGCACTTTTCCGAAGATCCGGCCTCGGCCCTTTCTTCTTGCCAAAAATACCCCGGGGAGCGCGAGGGGCCGGCCCCTCGCATCCTCCGTTGCCGCATCTGATCGCTCTGCGGACAAATAGGGCAACAATATTGCCCTATATATTTTATGCTTGAAATAATAATCCAAGCCTGCGTAGGCTCATCCCAAGGGCTGGCGCAAGATCAGCCGGGGAGATGCGGGCTTTCGGCGGTCTTGGCTTCTGCTGCTGCCGCGGTAAAGTCG
>NZ_JBHUPT010000032.1:0-6838 GCF_049056525.1 Leisingera coralii
GGATCAGGCGCCACCCCGGTGAACCCCAGCAGATAGCCCTCCAGCCGCGCGGTGCGGGCTTGCATCGGCTCGCGGACTTCCAGCGCGTGGTAGCCGCATTGCATGAAATAGAGGATCCGGGCGCGGGTGTCGGCCTCATAAGGGCTGTAGCCGTGGCGCTCGAACATGGCGGTCACCGCCTTGAGCCGCAGCGCATCCGCCGCGTCGATGCGGTTGCGCACCTTGCCGTCGCGGCGCGACCATTCGCGGACCGCAAAATCCAGGGACGCGTCGAACAGGTCCGGATCGACGAAACAGCGGAAGAAATTGCAGACCGCCCAGGAAATGTTGTCAGCTGGCAATTTGCAATGGGTCAGGATCGGCGCGGTGTTGCGGGCCTCCCAATCGTCCAGCAGCGCCTCCAGCAGGTGTTTGCGGCTCTTGAAGTACCAGTAGAAGCTGGAGCGCGAGACCCCCAGACGCTCACCGATGGCCAGCACCTTGACCCCGGCCACGCCTTCGCTGACCAGCAGGTCGCGGGCCACGTTCAGCCAGTCCTCCGGCGTAACCTTCACATGGCCGCTGAGCGGTTCCTTGTCCGGGTTGTCCCGGTGCAGCACAGGAGCCGCGCGTCTGGTCATATCAGCTCTCCGGCGGGGCGCCGCCCTCGGTGGTGCGTTTGGCGATGAAGCTCTTGAGGGCGTCAACGCGGGTTTCATCCGTTTGAGGCCGGTTATCACGGGCCAGGATGTCCTTCCAGACCCGGGTGGCCCGCTGATTGGCGTCAAGGCTGCCGCGTTCGGTCCAGGTGCCGAAATTGGCATAGTCATGCACCACCGGCTCATAGAATTCGGTGCTGTAGCGTTCCATGGTCTGGGGGGCGGCAAAGAAATGCCCCTGCGGCTCCACCTGCGACAGCGCGCTGGCGTAGCCGATTTCATCCGCCCCCGCCTGGGCGCCCGCGCAGAGTTCGGCAATCATGTTGAGGACCTCAGCGTCGGTGATCAGTTTCTCATAGGACACCGTCAGCCCGCCCTCCAGCCAGCCGGCCGAGTGGATGATCACCGTGGCGCCGGCCATCAGGCAGCCCCAGAGGCCCATCTGGTTTTCATTGGCCGCCTGCACGTCGTTGGTGTTCGAGGCCGACCCCGCCGCCGACCGCCAGGGCAGGCCGAGGAAGCGTGCCAGCTGGCCTGCGGCCAGCGAGGCCTGGAAATGCGCAGGGGTGCCGAAGGCAGGCGCGCCGGATTTCATGTCCACGTTGGAGGTGAAGGTGCCGTAACACACCGGCGCGCCGGGGTTCGTGAGCTGGGTCAGCGTCAGCGCCGCCAGCACCTCCGCATGGCTGAGGGTAATGGAGCCGGCAACGGTGATCGGCGCCATTGCCCCCATCAGGGTGAATGGCGTGATGATCGAGACCTGGCCGTGGCGGGCAAAGTCAATCAGCCCCTGCGCCATCGGAATGTCCAGCGTGCGCGGGCTGTTGGTGTTGATGATGGTGTAGCAGCGCGGCTCGGACCGGAATTCGGCGTCCGACAGGCCGCGGAAATCGCGGATCATCTCGAAACAGTCCATCACCTGCGGCGTCCCGCGCGAGAAGATGAAGGGGAACTTGTCCGTCAGCGTCATCTGCGCCTCGGTGGTGAAGTAATGGCGCAGGTGCACGGGCACGTCCTGCGGCTCCACCTGCGGCGAGATCATGTGGAAGACGTCGAAGTGATGGGTGAGCTTGAGGTATTCCAGATAGTCCCGGGCTGAGCCGGGGCGGCGGCCGCGCTCCAGATCGGTGGCATTGGGCGCGCCGGCGCCTGCCTGGAACACCAGGCTGCCGAGTTCCAGCGTGATGTCGCGGTCCCTTGCCCCGGCCCGGCAGGTGATCGAGCGGGGCGCGGTGGCCAGCGCCGCCTCCACCATGTCGCGGCCGATATAGACCATTTCGCTGTCTTCATCGACGCGGGCGCCGCCCTTGGCGTAGATCTTGCGGGCCTCGGGCAGCAGCACCTTCATGCCCAGCTCTTCCAGCATCTTCAGCGCGGTTTCATGCATGTCCGCAATCTGATGCGCGGGAAAGACCTCCATCAGCGGGAAGGGGTTCTTGAGCTGGCGGTAGTTTACCTGGCGCTGCGGGGCCGGGGCGGCCTCCGCCCCGCGTCCCCGCCGCCGGCGTCCGCGGGTATTGCCTTCATTTTCGATGGTCATCGTGTCAGCCTCTCATCGCTTTGCCGGAGGGGTCGTAGGGGGAGGGTGCAATCACGCGGGCGGCGCGTTCCTGGCCGACGATATGGACGGTCAGTCCGGTGCCCTCTGCGGCGGCGTCGCGGTCCACCATTGCCATGGCGAGCGATTTGCCCACGGTATGGCCATAGCCGCCGGAGGTGACAAAGCCGACGCGGGTTTCGCCCTGCCAGACCGGTTCGTAGCCGCTGGCGTCGGCGTCCGTTGCGTCCACCTCCAGTGTCACCAGGACCTGCGCCGGGCCGCCTGCGTCACGTTCCTTCAGCGCGGCGCCGCGGCCAATGAAATCCTTGTCCCAGTCGATCCAGCGGTCCATGCCGGTTTGCGCTGCGGTGTAGCCTTGGGTGAATTCCGCGCTCCAGATGCCGAAGCTTTTCTCCAGCCGCAGCGATAGCAGCGCGTTGAAACCGTATTCGCGAATGCCGAGGTCGGCGCCAGCCTCCAGCAGGGTTTCGCGCAGGGTGATGTGCTCGGCGGCGGAGCAGTGGAGCTCATAGCCCAGCTCACCGGCGACCGAGAGGCGCCCGACCTTGAGGCGCAGCATGCCGATGTCGAAGGTGCCGCAGCCCATGAAGGGGAGGTCTGCGATGGGGCCGTCAGTCAGCTTTTCCAGCACCTTGCGGCTGTTCGGGCCGGAGAGGCTGAAGCCGGTGACGGCGTCCGTCACGTCGCGCACCTCGACGCCCTCGCCCATGTGGTCCTGGAACCAGCGCATGTGCCATTCGCGCAGGTAGTAGCTGCCCATGATCCACCAGGTGCCGTCCCCCCAGTTGAATACGGTGAGGTCGCCCTTGAGACGGCCTTCGGGCGACAGCATCGGCGCCAGTTTGGCGCGGCCGGGCTTCGGCAGTTTCGAGGCCATGAGGCGGTTGAGCCAGGCTTCAGCCCCTGTCCCCGTGACCTCGAACCGCGAGAAGGCGGAGATGTCCAGGAGGCCGACAGCCTCGCGCACGGCCCTGCATTCCTCTGCGACGATCTCAAAGGCGTTGGAGCGTTTCAGGGTCGGGGTTTCGGTGAAGTCTTCCGACGGGGCAAAATAGAGCGGGACTTCCAGCCCGTAGCTGGCGCCCCAGCGGCAGCCTGCGCGGGTCATGTCCGAGTAGGCGGGGGCCTTCTTCAGCGGACGGCCAGCGGGCAACTGCTCGTTCGGGTAGGTCATCACGAAGCGGCGGGTGTAGAACTGGCCTGTGGTTTCCTTGATGAAGCGCTTGTTCTGGGCGTAGTCGCCGAAACGGGCCACATCCATGCCGAACACATCGGCCTCCGGCTCGCCGTGGATCATCCATTCGGCCAGAGATTTGCCGACGCCGCCGCCCTGCAGGAAGCCCGCCATCACGCCGCAGGCGCACCAGTAGCCGGGCTTGCCGCGCACCGGGCCGACCAGCGGGTTGCCGTCGGGGGCAAAGGTGAAGGCGCCGTTGACCCAGGTTTTCACACCGGTGGTCTGCAGCGCCGGGTAGCGTTCGAAGCCCAGGGTCAGTTCGCGCTCGATCCGGTCGGGGTCTTCCTGCTGCAGCTCAAACCCGTATTCCCAGGGCGCACCGTCCATCATCCAGTGCTCGTGGTCGATCTCGTAGATGCCCAGCAGAATGCCCTTCTGGTCCTGGCGCATATAGGTGAAGCCCTCCAGGTCCACGGTCATCGGCACCTCGAAGTCGAGCTGTTCCAGTTCGGGGATGGTGTCGGAGATCAGGTAGTGGTGGTTCAAGGGCGAGACCGGCAGTTCGATGCCCGCCATGCGGCCCACCTGCTTGGCCCAGAGGCCAGCGGCGTTGACCACATGTTCGGCGTGGATGGTGCCCTTCTCAGTGACGACCTGCCAGCCGTCCTCCACCTGGTGCAGCTCCAGCACGCGGTTGTGCTCAATGACTTCCGCGCCGCGCTTCTTGGCGGCGCCGGCATAGGCGTGGACGGTGCCGGTGGTGTCGACATACCCCTCGCGGTCGGCCCACATGCCGCCGATGATGCCCTCGGTGGACATGATCGGGCAGAGCTCGCCTGCTTCCTGCGGGGTGATCAGACGGCAGTCGTCGATGCCGATCGACTGGAAGGTGCGATAGGCCGATTGCAGCCATTCCCAGCGGTCCGGGGTGCCTGCCAGGGTCATGCCGCCGGTCATGTGCATGCCGACAGACTGGCCGGATTCCTTTTCGATCTCGGACAGGAGGTCGATGGTATAGGCCTGAAGCGAGGCGATGTTCGGGTCGGCGTTCAGCGCGTGAAAGCCGCCCGCGGCGTGCCAGCTGGAGCCGGCGGTCAGCACCGAACGCTCAATCAGGCAGACGTCGGTCCAGCCGAACTTGGCCAGGTGATAGAGGACGGAGGCGCCGACAACGCCGCCCCCGATGACAACGGCACGATAGTGCGACTTCATGGCTTTGCTCCCTGTCTGACACCGCCGGGCCAGCGGGGAGGCCCGCGAATCCACCCTTTGGACATTGTTGTCCAATTCATCGGCGATCCTGGACACACTTGTCCAGAGAAATCTTGCGCGGTGGTATCAGGAGCAGGGCAGGGTCAGAGATCCAGCTCGATCGTGTCCGTTGCCGGGACCGCGCAGCAGATCAGGGCGTCGCCGTCCTCGGGCGCGGCGGAGGGCGGGGTGCGGTAGGCGAGTTTGCCCGCCAGAAGCCGGGTGGCGCAGCTGCCGCAATTGCCACTGCGGCAGCTGAACTCCGGCGTCAGCCCGTGGCTTTCGGCCAGCTCCAGCAGGGTGCCGTCCGCCGGGGTCCAGGGCTGTTCGAAACCGGATTTTTTGAAGCGGACGATGGCGGTGTCCGCTTCGGGTATCGCGTCCCGGAGATTTGGGGCGTCTGTGGCGCGTTGCAGCGCGGACGGCCCGAAAGCCTCGGCATGGATGTCTGCATCCTGGACCCCAAGATCCAGCAGGCCGTCATAGGCCGCCTGCATGAAACCGCCCGGACCGCAGAGATAGATATCGGCGCCGGTCTGCGGCAGCGCTTGCTGTAGGACCCCGGCGCTGAGCCGTCCGGCATGATCGAAGTCCTGGCCCGCCGTGTCCTTCGCGGCTGGCGCGCTGATCAGCGAGACATAGTGGATCTGTCCGCCGGAGGCCTGCTCCAGATTGCGGAATTCGCGGGCAAAGGCGCGTTCCTGAGTGGTGCGGGCCGCGTGCAGGATGGTCAGCGGGCGCATCTGCCGGGTGCGGACCCCCTCGCGCAGCGCGTGGCGGGCCATGGCGATCATCGGGGTGACGCCGACGCCGCCGGCGATCAAAACCGCCGGGCGATCCGCTGTGGTGTCCAGGAAGAACCCGCCGCGCGGCGCCTTGGCCTCGATCACCGCGCCCGTTTTTAGGTGGGCGTGCAAGTGGCGGGATACGGTGCCGGCCTCTTCGCGCTTGACCGAGATGCGGTAGTGGCCCTCACCGGGGGCGGAGGACACGGTGTAGGTCCGCACCAGCGCCTTCTGTGCGCCGGGCGGCGTGATGCGGATGGTCAGGAACTGGCCGGCCTCGGAGGGCAGCAGCGGGCCGCCGTCCTCCGGCTCCAGGTAGAAGGAGCGGATCACGGTGCTTTCCATCTCCGTCCGTGCAACCCGGTAGCGGCGCCAGGCGTTGCGCTGTTCCTCCAGCTTGGCGCGGGCCTCGGCCTCTGCCCAGGTGTCGGTCATCAGCGTATTGGGCGAAAAGGCACCGCGTTCGGCGCGGAGGGGCAGGATGCCTTCCAGCCAGGTGCCCTTGTGCAGGGTGAACCGCCAGCCGCGCTCAGCGCCGTGGAAGGCGGTGACCTCCGGGTGCGTTTCGTCCAGCAGCTCGACGGTGCCGGTCAGCAGCAGCAGGCTGCCGGTGGTGAAATCCGGGAACACCAGGCCCGCGCGCGGGTTCAGCAGGAAATTCCCCAGCGTGTTGAAGTGGTTGTTGCCCGGGAAATCGGGGATGGTCAGGCTGTTGCCGTCGATGCGGACAAAGCCGGGCCGCCCGCCGCGGTGCGAGACATCGACGCCTTCGCGTTCCGGGCGGCTGGCGGCGGGGATGTGGCTGGCGACAAAGAACATGTCGGCCCAGGCGATCAGCGCGGTGTGGCGGCTGTCGAAGCCGGTGAAGTGCTGCGGCTGCGCCGGGGTGTGCTGTTTGGCGGGTTCAAGCCCGCGCAGCTGGATATACTGCGGGCAATTGCCGAAGGACTGGTCGACGCGCAGGGTAAAGCCATCGGGACCGGCCGCAGACACCCGCCCGTTGACCCGGTTGCGGCGGCGGCTGTGCAGCTCAATCCCAAGCATCCCAAGCGCGGCACCTTCGCGGATCGCGGCCTGCACCGGATCACGGGTGTCCGGCTGCAGCGCGATATCCAGGTGCTGCGGGTCCGGGGAGGCGGCGAAACCGGGCGGGCCGCTCAGCAGGCTTGCCCAGGGCCAGCCTTCGCTGTCCACGGCACCCGCTGCCAGGAACGGCAGCTGGGCATAGAACAGACGGTGCTGATCCGGCATGAAGCTGCGGATCACCCGGCGGCCGAAGGTCTCCATCATCTCGCGCTTGCCGGTGCGGCGCTGCATCTCCTGTTCGCCTTCGTGGAAGGGGGAGGGGGTGTTTGCATCGAGGGGTGTCATGGAAACCTCCTGTTTTTCGAGAGGGTTGCGGGGGGGCCCGGGAACAGGCCGCCGC
>NZ_JBHUPT010000033.1:0-30017 GCF_049056525.1 Leisingera coralii
CGCGCTGAGGTTAGGGCGCGATCAGGCCGCCAGGCCAACCTTGGTGGCGGGCATCGGCTTGAAGCCTTTCAGCCCTTCGATATTGGCCAGCAGGGCGCGCACGTTGGGGTAGGGCTCCAGCGAGATGCCGCCTTCGGGCGCGTGGGCGAGGTAGGAATAGACCGCAACGTCAGCGATGGTGGGGGTGTCGCCGGCCAGGAAGCTGCGGCCCTCCATATGGGCGTCGATCTTGCCCAGCACGCGGGCCGCCACGGTGGCGCAGAACTCTGCATCCAGCGGGGCGTTGAAGACGGTGATCAGCCGCGCGGCCGCCGGGCCGAAGGCGATCTCGCCCGCGGCCAGGGTCAGGAACTTCTGCACCTCGGCCTCCTGCACCGGATCGGCGGGCAGCCAGGCCGGCGCGTATTTGCGGGCGAGGTAGACCAGGATGGCGTTGGAATCGCTGATGACGGTCTCACCGTCCTCGATCACCGGCACCTGGCCGGCCGGGTTCAGCGCCAGGAAGGGCGGCTGTTTGTGCTCGCCCGCGGCAAGGTCGACGGTGACCACCTCATGGGCGATCCCGGCGAGGCTGGCGAACAGCTCCACCCGGTGGGAATGGCCGGAGAGGGGGAAGCCGTGGATGCGGATGGAATGGGGCATGTCTGGGGTCCTTTGCTTGGCATCTGCCGTGGGGTTTTGAAGACACCCGGAAAGTACCCCGCCCGGCGCCCGGCGATAATATTCCTATCTGTGGAATGATTATGTACACTGCATTCATAAATGGTGAGGCCGGGAGCACCCGTGATGGACAAGCTGGAGTGTATGCGGACCTTTGCCGCGGTGGCGGCGCAGAGCTCCTTTACCGGCGGTGCCCGGCAGATGGGGATCAGCACCAAGCTGGCCAGCAAATACGTCGCCCGGCTGGAGGAGCAGCTGGGGGCGCAGCTCTTGAACCGGACCACCCGCAAGGTGACGCTGACCGACACCGGACGGGCCTATCTGGAGCGTTGCCTGCCGCTGCTCGATCAGTTCGACGAGCTGGAGGATGTGGTGCAGCTGCGCCAGCAGGAGCTGGCAGGCCCCATCCGCATCACCGCGCCCACCGGCTTTGGCAGCCGCGAGCTGGTGGAGGCTTTGCAGCCGTTCCAGCAGGCGCACCCCAAGGTGGCGGTGGAACTGGTGCTGTCCGACCGCCACTTGCCGATGCTGGAGGAGGGGGTGGATCTGGCGGTCCGTTTCGGCGCGCTGAAGGATTCGGGGCTGGTGGCGCGCAAGCTTTGCACCATGCGGCGGGTGGTGGTGGCGTCGCCGGAGTACCTGGCGGCCCACGGCGAGCCCGCCGAGCCGGAGGCGCTGGCCACCCACAACTGCCTGCTGCTCACGACCGCACCGCAGCCGGAGGCCTGGGTGTTCGGGCGGGGCAGCGGGGCGAGACCCATCACCGTCGGCGGCAGCTTCCGCGCCAACTCGCCGCGGGCGGTGGCGCATATGGCGGCCAAGGGCTTGGGCATTGCCTGCTGCCCCCATTACACCGCGCTGCCGTTTCTGCAGGCTGGCAAGCTGCAAGTGCTTTTCGAACAACAGGAAACCGATCCGATCACGCTTTATGCGGTGTATCCGCCCAGCCGTCATCTGACCGCGCGGATCCGCGCCTTGATCGACCATCTGGCAGGCTGTTTCGGACCAGGCTGACCGGTGCGTCCGGCATCGCATTTGCCGCTTTGTTTCATCTTTCTCAAAATACTCCGGGGAGCGCGAGGGGCCGGCCCCTCGCATCCTCCGTTGCCGCATCTGATCGCTCTGCGGACAAATAGGGCAACAATATTGCCCTATATATTTTATGCTTGAAATAATAATCCAAGCCTGCGTAGGCTCATCCCAAGGGCTGGCGCAAGATCAGCCGGGGAGATGCGGGCTTTCGGCGGTCTTGGCTTCTGCTGCTGCCGCGGTAAAGTCGCAAGCATTTGATCAAGAACCCCGGCGGCGCGCCGGGGCACATTCTGGGAGGATTGAACGATATGAAGACCATTCGGATGCTGGCGATGGCGGCCGCGATTCCGGCGCTGGCAACGGCCGCGCAGGCGGAGACAAAGATCGGCATGATCACCACCCTGTCCGGCGGCGGCGCGGGTCTGGGCGTGGATGTGCGCGACGGTTTCATGCTGGCGATCGAACAGGACGGCCGCGAGGGCGTCGAGGTGGTGATCGAGGACGATCAGCGCAAGCCCGACGTGGCGGTGCAGATCGCCGACCGGATGATCCAGTCCGAGAAGGTGGACATCATGACCGGCATCATCTGGTCCAACCTGGCGATGGCGGTGGTGCCTGCTGCAACCGCGCAGAACGTGTTCTACCTGTCGCCGAACGCGGGCCCCTCGGCCCTTGCGGGCAAGCGCTGCCACCCGAATTACTTCAACGTCGCCTGGCAGAACGACAACCTGCACGAGGCCGCGGGCGCCTATGCCAATGAGGCAGGGCTGAAAAACAGCTTTATCCTGGCGCCGAACTACCCGGCGGGCAAGGACGCGCTGACCGGCTACAAGCGGATGTATGGCGGCGAGCTGGCGGGTGAGATCTACACCAAGCTGGGGCAGACCGATTACGCTGCCGAAATAGCCCAGATCCGGGCCTCGGGTGCGGACTCCGTCTATTTCTTCCTGCCCGGCGGCATGGGGATTTCCTTCCTCAAGCAGTACGCAGGCAGCGGTGTCGATCTGCCGGTCGTCGGCCCGGCGTTCTCATTCGATCAGGGCATCCTGCAGGCGGTGGGCGATGCCGCGCTGGGGGTGAAGAACACCTCGCAGTGGAACAAAGACATCGACAACCCGGCCAACGCCGCCTTTGTCGCCGCCTTCCAGGAGAAATACGGCCGTCTGCCCTCGCTTTATGCCAGCCAGGGCTATGACACCGCCAACCTGATCCTGAGCGCGCTGGACAAGGCGGAGCCTGGCGACCAAGACGCCTTCCGGGCGGCGCTGAAGGCAGCAGATTTCGCCTCCGTGCGCGGTGACTTCAAGTTCGGGGACAACCATCACCCGATCCAGGACATCTATGTCCGCGAAGTGATCAAGGAAGGCGATGTCTTTACCAACAAGATCATCGCCACCGGCCTGAAAGACCACGCCGACGCCTATGGCGGCGAGTGCAAGATGTGACCTGAGCCACTGAGCGGAGACGCCTGTCCGGCGTCTCCGCAAGCGGCCAAGCTTCCCCCTCGGAAATCCGAAAATGACTTATATTCTTGTTCTGGAGCAGATCCTGAATGGGCTCCAGCTCGGGGTGATGCTGTTTCTGATGGCAGCCGGGCTGACGCTGGTGTTCGGGGTGATGGGGCTGATCAACCTCGCCCATGGCTCGCTTTATATGGTGGGCGCCTTTGCCGCCGCTGCGGTGGCGGGCTGGACCGGCTCGTTCCTGCTGGCGCTGGCGGCAAGCCTCGCCGCCGCGGCCGCCGCCGGGGCGCTGATGGAGCTGGTGGTGATCCGGCGCCTTTACCGGCGCGACCATCTGGACCAGGTGCTCGCGACCTTTGCGCTGATCCTGATTTTCTCTGAGGGCACCCGCTGGCTGTTCGGCTCCTTCCCGTTGTTCCTGGATGTGCCGGCCTATCTGTCGGGGCCGGTCAGCCTGCCGGGCGGCATTGAATATCCGCTTTACCGGCTGACCATCATCCTGATCGGATTGGGCATTGCCGCCGGGCTGTTCCTGCTGATCGCCCGCACCCGCATCGGCATCCAGATCCGCGCAGGCGAGGCGGACCGGGAGATGATTGCCGCCCTCGGCGTCGATATTTCCAAGCTCTACACGCTGGTCTTTGCCCTTGGCGCGGCGCTGGCCGGGCTGGCGGGCGCGCTGGTTGGCGCGATCCAGTCGGTGCAGGTCGGCATGGGGGAGCCGGTTCTGATCCTGGCCTTTGTGGTGATCGTGATTGGCGGTATCGGCTCCATCAAGGGGGCGCTGGCCGGGGCGCTGCTGGTGGGGATGACCGACACGCTGGGCGGCGTGTTCCTGCCGAAGCTGTTTGGCCTGTTCCTGGATCCGGCCAGCGCGGCCTCTGCCGGGGCGTCGCTGGCGTCGATGCTGATCTATATCCTGATGGCGGCAATCCTGCTGGTGCGCCCCTCGGGTCTGTACGGGGGGAGCGCATGATGCTGACGCGTGAGAGCCTGCTCAATTGGGCAATGATTGCGGCGCTGCTGATCGTGCCGGTGGCGGCGTGGTCGCTGGATGAGCCTTTCATCATCACGCTGGCCACCAAGGCGGCGATCCTGGCGCTGGCGGGGGTCGGGCTGAACATCGCGCTTGGCCTTGGCGGGCTGATCAGCCTGGGCCATGCGGCGTTCTTCGGGATCGGCGGCTATGCCATGGGCATCCTGGCCGCCCATGCCCAGAACTATGAGCCGCTGTTTGAATGGCCCTTCCTGTTCGAGGGCAGCAACCAGATGCCGCTGATCTGGCTGGTGGCAGTTGTGTTCAGCGCGCTTGCTGCGCTGGTGATCGGGGCGCTGTCGTTGCGCACCTCGGGTGTTTATTTCATCATGATCACCCTCGCTTTCGGCCAGATGCTCTATTACTTCGCGATCAGCTGGAGCGCCTATGGCGGCGAGGACGGGCTGTCGATCTGGGTGCGGAATGAGTTCCCGGGCCTCAACACCCTTGATCCGATCCAGTTCTTTGCCATTGCCTATGTGATCCTGTGCCTGGCGCTGGTGTTTGCGGCGCGGCTGGCGCGCTCGCCCTTCGGGCTGGCGCTGGCGGCGGCGCGGCAGAATGAGGACCGGGTGCAGGCGGTGGGCCTCACGCCCTTTACCCTGCGGCTGACCGCATTCGTGATTTCCGGTGCCATCACCGGTTTGGCAGGCGCCTTGTTTGCCGATTTGAACCGGTTCGTCAGCCCCACCATGCTCAGCTGGCACACCAGCGGCGAGATCATGATTTTTGTGATCCTGGGCGGTGTCGGGCGGCTGTATGGGCCGGTTGCGGGTGCAGCACTTTACATCATGCTGGAGCATCTCCTGGGCGGGGTCAGCGATTACTGGCAGATCTTCCTGGGCGTGCTTTTGCTGCTCATCGTGCTGTTTGCCCGCGGCGGGCTGATCGGGGCGCTGGCTGGACAGGAGAAGGCGCATGGCTGATGCGGTTCTGAAAACCAAGGGCCTCAACAAGAGCTTTGGTGCATTGCAGGCGAGCAAGGATGTCTCGCTGGACCTGCGGCCCGGTGAAATCCACGCGCTGATCGGGCCGAACGGGGCGGGCAAATCCACCCTGATCAAGCAGATCGCGGGCAATATCGCGCCGGACAGCGGCTCGGTGGAGCTGCTGGGGCGGGACGTCACTGCGCTGGACACCGTGGCGCGGGCGCGGATGGGGCTGGGGCGGACGTTCCAGATCTCGGCGCTGGCGATGGAATACACCGTGCTGCAGAACGCGGTGCTGGGGGCGCTGGGGGGCCGGGGCCGGCCGTTCCATTTCTTCCGCAACGTGATGAAGGACCCGGAGCTGCTGGAGCAGGCGCGCGACGCGCTGGAGCGGGTGGGGCTGACACAGGATGCAAACCGCCGCACCGCCGACCTGTCGCACGGCCAGCGCCGCCAGTTGGAGGTGGCGGTGGCGCTGACCTTGAAACCGAGGCTGTTCCTGATGGATGAGCCGATGGCCGGCCTGGGTGCGGCCGGGTCCAAGGCGCTGACCGGCTTCCTGGATGGCTTGCGGCAGGAGGCGCCGATCCTCTTGGTGGAACATGACATGGACGCGGTCTTTGCCTTGGCGGACCGGATCAGCGTGCTGGTCTACGGCGAGATCATTGCCACCGGCACCGCGGACGACATCCGCGCCAATGCCGAGGTGCGCCGCGCCTATCTGGGAGAGGAGGACGCCGCATGAGCCTGCTGACTTTACACGGGGTCGAGGCCTCTTACGGCCCGGCGCAGGCCTTGTTCGGGGTCAATCTTGAGATCGGCGAGGGCGAGGTGGTGGCGCTGATGGGCCGCAACGGGATGGGCAAATCCACCACCATCAAGACCATCTGCGGCATGCTGGGCATCTCCAAGGGGGAGCTGCGGTTTGACGGGCATGACCTGCGTCAGCTGCCGTCCTACAAGATCGCGCGGCTGGGGGTTGGGCTGGTGCCCGAAGGGCGGCGCTGTTTTGCGCCGCTCACGGTGGAGGAAAACCTGATTGCCGCCGCCCGGCCCGGGCCCTGGGACATGAAGAAGGTTGCAGAGCTGTTCCCGCGGCTGGAGGAGCGGCGGACCCAGACTGCGGGGTCTTTGTCGGGCGGCGAGCAGCAGATGCTGACCATCGGCCGCGCCCTGATGACCAATCCGCGGCTCTTGATCCTGGATGAGGCAACTGAAGGCCTGGCGCCAGTGGTGCGGCAGGAGATCTGGGCCGCGATCGGACGTCTCAAGCGGGAGGCGGGGCTGGCCATTCTGGTGGTCGACAAGTCGCTGAAGGAGCTGTCGGCCATCGCCGACCGTGCGGTGATCCTCAACAAGGGCAGCAACGCCTGGGGCGGCGGCATCGCCGAACTGCCAGCAGAGGTGGCGGACCGGTACCTGGGGGTGTGACCCCTCAGGCCGGTCAAAGGCGCCTTTGACCGGAAAAGGTGATGCATTTTTGCAAGTTTTGATAATTAGGGACTGCTGTTCCCGGCACCCTGCGGGCCTTTGGCCCGGCGGGCGGGGATTGGCGCTTGACCACGCGCCAGTTCCTTACTAGCCCGCACTCACCCAGCACTACGTCAGGCAGAAACTGCAACCGCACATAGCGGAGATGGGACATGATTCTGCGACGTACTGCTGCGTCAGCTTGCGCCCTGCTGGCAGCCATGCCGGCATTGGGTGAAGTTGTCGAGCTTGAACAAATCAACGTAAACCAGCAAGGCAGCGAGGGCTTCTTTGGCGAAAGCATCTCGCTGGAGACCGGCACCATTGCCAAGACCGGCGATCCGATTGCGGAGACGCCGCGGTCGGTGACGGTTGTGACCGCCCAGGAAATTGCTGCGCGCGGCGCCCGGAATGTGGAGGAGGCGCTGCAATATTCCGCAGGCATCGTCGGCGGCCAGTGGGGGCTGGACAACCGGGCGGACTGGTATCTGGTGCGCGGCTTCCGTGCCAGCACGCTGCATGACGGGCTGCCCGCCCGCTACGGCTTTTACAATGACACCAAGCCTGAGCCCTTCCTGCTGAACCGTATCGAAGTGCTGAAGGGGCCGGCCTCCGGCCTTTATGGCAGCGGCTCGGTCGGCGGCGTGGTGAACACCACCTCGAAAACCGCGGCGCAGGACTCCGACAACCTGCTGCAACTGCAGGTCGGATCGCATGACCGCAAGCAGGTTGCAGCGGATGTCAGCGGCGATTTGAACGCAAGCGGCACCCTGCGCTACCGGTTTGTGGGCGTGCTGCGGGATTCGGAAACCCAAGTCGATCATTCGCAGGATGATGTGCTGGCGCTGGCGCCGTCCATCACCTGGCGGCCGAATGAGGATACCGAGCTGACGGTGCTGGCCAACTACCAGGAAAACGAAGGCAGCCCGCTGATCCAGTTCGCCTCGATCTATGGCACGCTGCTGCCTGCAACGGGGTTCGGCAATGGCGGTTTCCTCCCCAGCAGCGTTTTTGTCGGCGAGCCGGGGTTTGACCGGTTCGACAGCGAGCAGCGCGCCATCACCGCGATGTTCAAGCACCGGTTCAACCCGGTCTGGAGCCTGAACGCCAATGCGCGCTACCTGGAAGCCGAGGCCGAATACCAGCACGCCTGGTGGGCTTTCGACAACACCGGCACCGGCCGGTACAATCCGGACGGCACCATCAACCGCACGTTCTACCGCGCGGAAAACAAGCTGAAGACCTGGGCGATTGATGCCTATGCCACCGCCGAATATGCGTTTGGCGGCTTTGACATGCGGACCTTTGCCGGGGTGAGCTACACCCGCGGGCATTATGACAGCGATACCGGTTACGGCGCCCAGGTCGGCCCCATCGATCCGTTCAACCCGGTTTATGCCGGCTATCCGTCGATCACCGTGGCTGACACGCCCGGCACCTCGATCACCGAGGCCGGCGCCTATGTGCAGCATCGCGCCGCCTATGACGGCCGGCTGTTCATTGATTTGGGCCTGAGGTATGGCGACATCGAAACCGGGGCGAGCAATGGCAGCTTTGGTGCGACGAGCATCGCCGCCAAGGACAGCGAGTGGACCGGCAATGCCGCGGTGATGTACCGGTTCGGCAATGGTCTGGCCCCCTACATCAGCTATGCCGAAAGCTTCCGGCAGGATGCGATCGGTACCGATGTGAACGGTACCCCGTTTGAGCCGACCCGCGGTGAGCAGGTTGAAATTGGTGTGAAATACCAGCCGCTGGGCACCGATACGCTGCTGACGGCGGCGGTGTTCGACCTGACCAAGTCGAACCTGACGGTGGCCGATCCGGGCAATCCCGGCTTTCAGGTGCAAACGGGGGAAGCCTCCGCCAAGGGGCTGGAGCTGGAGGCCTACCACCGGTTCGGCGACCTGACAGTCGATGCCGCCTATACCTATCTCGATACCGAGGACGCAGAGGGCGACTACATTGCCCAGGTGCCCAAGAACGCGGCGTCGCTGTGGCTGAACTACGAGCCGCAGGAGGGCAGGTTGCAGGGTTGGGCGTTCGGCGCCGGGGTCCGCTACAACGGCGAGGCCTGGGGCGGATCCAGCACCTACCTGACGCCGTCCTACACGCTGTATGACGCCGCGGTCTCCTATAGCCATGACAACTGGCTGGTGTCGCTGAACGTGCGCAACCTGAGCGACGAGCGCTATGTCACCACCTGTTCGGGCGGCGCCTGCTACTTTGGCGACGGGCGCAATGTGGCGCTGACGCTGACCACGAAGTTCTGAGCCGTTCCGAGCGGTTCAGCAACAGGAAAAGGCCCGCGCAGGCTGCGCGGGCCTTTTTTACGGGCCGGATCCGCAGCCGGGCCTATTTCGAGAAGCTCATCGGCAGGGTGAAGGTGAGCTGGCTGAGGGTGAGCTTCTTGGGGGCGGAGGGGAATTTCCCGGCCCGGGCGACCGCCTGCAGCGCCGCCTGGTCAAACACCGCGCTGCCAGAGGATTTGGCAATCCGGTAGCTGAGAAGCTGGCCGGTGCGGGAGACGGTGATCCGCACAACCGCCCGGCCGCTGCCGCTGGCGCCGGAGGGAAAGCGTTTGCGGCGCTCGATGAGGGCGCGGATCCTGGCGCCCCAGACTGCTTGCAGCTTGGCCTGCTGCCCGGCCTGGGCGGTGGCAGCGGCAGAGCCGCCCGCCTGCCCGGCCTGGGCGCCGCCGCCGGATCCCGCGGCCCGCTGCCCGGCCCGGCTGGCCGTGGTCTGCTCGGCCTTACGCGCCTGCTGCGGCTCGGGTTTTGCTGCGGCTTCCGGCTTTTCTTCCGGCGGCGGCGGGGGCGGCGTGGTGTCTACCTCCAGCGTTTCGGCAGGGGCGGGGCGGGCCAGCGCAATTTGCGCTGCCGCGCGCGGCGCCTGGGCCAGTTCGAACCGCGGCACCGCGGGGGCCGCAGGGATGGTGAGGGGTTGGGGCAGGGGTGTCTCCAGCTGTGGCACGGTTTGTGGCGGACGCTGCCAGGCTTCCACCATTTCGGCAATGGTGGCATCAGCGGCCTGGACAGAGACCAGCGCATCGCCGCCCGCACCGCTCGACTGGGCGCCGGAGCGGGGTGCGGTGGCAAACAGCGCGACATGGATCAGCGTGGCGATCCCGGCAAAGACGGTGAGTTCGGCCGCGCGTTTCATTGCGGGCGCACCACGAGTTCGGCCCGGCTGAGCCCGGCTGCCGCCAGCTGCCGCAGGATCCGCGCCAGCGCCGCGGCTTCGAGCTTGGCATCGGCCCGCAGCTGTACCACGGGTCTGTCCGTGCTGGCAGCGGCCAGACGGGCAATTGCCGCTTCACCCGCGGCACCGTCAAAGTGCATTTGGCCTTCGGCATCGATGTACAGCACGGCCTGAGCCTTGGCCTCGGTGTCCAGCGCGGCCTCGGGCGGGGTAACCTCGAAGGGTTGGGGCTGGGCCAGGCGGGAGGTCATCAGGAAGAAGATCAAGAGCAGGAAGACCACGTTGATCATCGGCACGATGGATTCGGCCCGCGGGCGGCGGGGGGGATCGGTCAGGTCCATGCGCGTCTCCTTATTCCACCAGCACGAAATTGGTGAAGCCGGCCTGCCGAAGCAGCGCGGTCACATCGGTGATGCGCTGCAGATCGGCCTTGTCCCGTCCGCGCAGCACCAGCATGTCGCCAGGTGTTTCCATCAACGGCGCCAGCGCTTGCGCCAGGTTGCTGTCGGCCACCGGCACGCCGTTGATGTCCAGGTTATTCGCCCCGATGCCGATCAGCCGCGGCGGGCCGGTGTAGGGGCCGCCCTGACCGGCCAGCGGCAGGTCCAGCACCGCGTCCATGCCAAAGCGTGAAGCCAGCATGAAGAACACCAGCAGCAGGAACACCACGTCGATCATCGGCGTCAGGCTCGGCTTGCGCCGGGGTTTGGAGGGCGGAGCCAGCAGCATCGCGTCACTCAGCCGCCAGTTTCAGTTCGGCAGGAGCGGCGGCGACGAACAGCCGGGTGGCGTTGTCCTCAATGTCGCGGCGGATGCGGCTGATCACCGCCTCGAACCAGGTGAGCGCGGCGGAGGCCGGGATCGCCACAGCCATGCCCGCGGCGGTGGTCAGCAATGCCTCCCAGATGCCGCCCGCCAGCAGCGCCGGATCGGCGCGCGCGCCTGCCGCCTGCAGCGCCTGGAAGGCGGCGATCATGCCCAGCACGGTGCCGAGCAGACCCAGCAGCGGCGCGATGGTGGCGATCAGCTCCAACGCACCGAGGCCGGTGGCGGCGCTGCCCAGGTGCAGCTTGGCCACCCGGGCTGTCTCTTCGCGGGCGCGGTCCTCAGGCAGGGTGGAGAGGGCGGTCAGGGCGGTGGCCACCACCTTGGAGCGGATGCCGATGCGGCCCTTGACGATGGCCAGCGCGGCGCCGGTGTCGCCGCGCTCAAAGGCCTCTACCGCGCGGCCTGCCTTGCCGCGCGACCAGGCGCCGATCAGCGCCAGGCGCCAGACTTTCCACAGGATCAGCGCCAGGGTGATCACCGACAGCGCCGCAATCGCCCAGATCGACGGCCCGCCATCGCGCAGGAATTTCAACGCCTTGGCAGAGGCTTCGCTGGCGGCTTGCGCCAGTTCCTGCTGCCGGGAGAGCGGTTCGGCGGGCGGCAGCGGCTCAGCCGCGGGCGCAGCTTCGGCGGGTTCCGATAGGGTTGCATCGGCGCCGGACGGGGCCGAAGGAGCGGCGGGCTCCGGCTCAGCGGGCACTGTGGTCTCCGGAATTTCCAGAGCGGGTGCCGCAGGGGCTTCCGGCTGCGCTGCCGCCGGAGCCTCGGCGGCGACCTGCGGTACCGGAGCGGCGGGCGAGTCCTGTGCGAGGGCCGGGGCTGTAAGCAGCGGGGCGGTCAGAAACACTGCGGCAAGGGCCGCCTGGGCGCGTTTGGTCATGATTGGCTCCAATATGCGGCGATATAGCTTGTTCCGGGGGCGGGCTTGTCCTGCTGGAGGGCCGCGCGCAGGCGCTGCACTTCGGCCTTTTCGCAGGCAAACCACAGGTAGTGGCCGGGTGCGTGTTTGCGTGCGGCCAGCGCGCGGTCCGCCAGGCTGTGCCCGCCATCGCGGCGCAGCCAGGTCAGCGCAACACCCGCCGGTGCGGTCACCGGGTAGCCGCAGCCCTCGCCCCCGGTGCTGAGCAGAACGGCCTCGCCCTCGCTGTCCCTCGGCAGGCTTTCCAGGATGCGGGCCGCGGCGGGCAGGGCGGTTTCGTCGGCATAGAGCAGGATTTTCGAGGTTGCCGGAATGCCGCCGCCGCCAGGCCCGGCAAGGACCAGCCGGTCCCCCGGGGCCGCCTGGCGCGCCCACTCGGTCGCGCGGCCGCCGTCGTGCAGGAAAATGTCGAACTCCATCAGCCCGTCGGCATGGCAAATCCGGCGGGTGGTGTAGACCGGGCGGTGCAGCGCAGTTTCCCCTTTCGGCCAGACGGTGGCGCCAGTCTCCGACAGCCGGGGCCATTCCGGCGCGGTACAGCCTGCGGGCGGCAGCAGCAGGCGGAAGTGGATGGCATCGTCCTGGAAACCGGCGAGATCCGGGGATTTGACCTGCACCCGCAGGAAGGCGCGGCCGATCGGGGTGACCGACTGAACCGTCGTGAAATGGACGTTGGGCGGCAGGGCGCCAGCCGCGGTGGTGTCCGGCCAGCGGAGGGCATTGGAGGCGCCGGGCTGGATTTCGTCCAGATGCGCGGCGATTCCTTCCTTCAGCATGTGCAGCCTGTCCGGCAGGGCTGCCGAAACGCCTATTGCGGTACCGCCGTTCCGGGCGGCAAGGCGGTAGTGGCCGAAGCCTGCGATCTCCACCGTGACGGCGGCGGCGCTGTTTTCGATCACCGGCAGCTCATGCTCCTGCGCCATGGCAATGACGGCCTGGCGGACGGCGGCGAAGGGCAGCTCCGGAAGTTCGGCGTTTGCTTGCAGCGGGATGATGGGGTTGATGGTCATCGCGGCCTCGTTCATGCGGGGATGACATGCGGGGTGCCGTGCAGCGGATCGGGGATGATCCGGCAGGGCAGCGCAAAGACGGATTGCAGGACCGCTTCCGTGACCACCTCGGACGGTGCGCCCTGGCAGAACACCCGCCCGTCCTTGAGCGCGATCATGTGGCTGGCAAAGCGGGCAGCCAGGTTGATGTCATGCAGCACCATGGCCACGGTGCGCCCGGTTTCGCGGTTGAGCCGCTGCACCAGCTTCAGCAGTTCGATCTGATGCGGCAGGTCCAGGTAGGTCGTCGGCTCGTCCAGCAGCAGGATGCCGGTTTCCTGCGCCAGCGCCATGGCGATCCAGGCCCGCTGGCGCTGCCCGCCCGACAGTGCCTCAAGCGGCCTGTGGGCGTTGCCGGTCATGTTGGTGAGTTCCAGCGCCCGGGCAACCGCCGCCGCGTCTTGACGCGACCACTGCCGCAGCGCCGACTGATAGGGGGTGCGGCCACGGGCCACCAGATCGTGCACGGTCAGCCCATCGGGGGCGGAGGGGGTTTGCGGCAGGATCGCCAGGCGCTGCGCAACCGAGCGGCTGCTTTGCCGGTGGATCGCCTTGCCGTCCAGCACCGCCTGGCCGGCGGCGGCCGGCTGCAGCCGGGCCAGGGACCGGAGCAAGGTGGACTTGCCACAGGCGTTGGGGCCGACGATTGCGGTCAGTTCACCGTCGGGAATGGCGGCGGTGAGGCTGTCCAGCACGGGCGTGCTGGCATAGCCGGCCGAGAGATCCTCGGCCCGCAGGCGGGTGATGTCAGGCATCAGAGTGTTCCTTTGCGGAAGTGCGCCAGCAGCAGCCACAGCAGCACGGGGGCGCCAATGAGTGCGGTAAACGCGCCGGCGGGCAGCTGCAGGCCCGGCACCAGGCGGGCGGCAGTATCGGCGAGCAGGGTCATCAGGGCGCCGGCCGCGGCGGCGGCCAGCAGTGCGGGCCGGCCGCCGGGGATCAGGCGGCGGGCAATCGGGCCGGCCGCAAAGGCGACAAAGGGCAGGGGGCCGGCGGCGGTCACCGCAAGCGCGGTCAGGAGAATGCCGGTTCCGGTCACCGCCAGCCGCAGGCGGGAGACGGGCAGACCCAGGCCGGTCGCGATGCCGTCCTCCATCGCCAGCCGGGCCAGCGGGAAATGCAGCCACCACAGTACCGGCGCCAGCAGTGCCAACCCGGCCCAGACCCGTGCCGCGTCCTGCCAGCCGCGGCTGTGGAGCGAGCCGGTGAGCCAGCTCAGCATGTCGGAGGCGGTCTGCGGGTCGATGCGGCTGATCAGCAGATCGGCGGCGGCGGTCAGCGCCAGGCTGGCGCCGATGCCGGTCAGGATAAGACGGCCCGGGGCCAGCCCGTCCTTCCACGCCAGCAGGATCACCAGCGCCGCGGCCAGCGAGGCTCCGGCAATGGCGCCGGGCAGCACCATGCCGCTGGTGAGGATCACCGCGGCCAGGGCGCCGCAGCTTGCGCCGGCGTTGAAGCCGATCACATCCGGCGAGGCGAGCGGGTTGCGCATCATCGTCTGGAACATGGCTCCGGCCAGGCCGAAAGCGGCACCGGCGCCAAGCGCGGCGGCAATCCTTGGCAGCCGGTGACCCAACAGGATCATCTGCTCAATACTTGTGCCTTCGCCGCGCAGCACGGCGGCCATCCGGCTGCTGCTAAAGGGGTAGCTGCCGGTCTGCAACGCCAGCAGGCAAGCGGCCAGCAGAAGTGCCATCAGGCAGAGGCCTGTCACTAGCGCCCGGCGCGAGATCTGCACCGACAGGGCAGCGAAACGGAGGGTCCAGGTCATAGGCTGCGCACTCCGTTCCGGCGCACCATCCAGATCAGCACCGGCCCGCCGATCAGCGCGGTCATCACGCCCGCCTGCATGTTGCCGCCGAACAGCGGCAGGCGTCCGGCCAGATCGGCGGCGATGAGCAGCAGCGCTCCGAACACCGCGGAGAAGGTCAGCGTCCAGCGCATGTCCGGCCCGGCGGCCCAGCGGGCCAGATGGGGCACGATCAGCCCGGCAAAGGCGATTGGCCCGGCCATTGCAACGGTGGCGCCGCACAGGAGCAGGATGGCAGTCCCGGCAATGGCCCGCGCGAGGCCTGTGCGCACGCCCAGAGCGCGGGCAGTGTCCTCGCCCAGCAGCAGTGCGTTAAGTCCGGCGGCCGCCCCGGCGGCAAACGCCGCGCCCAGGGCCAGGAAGGGCAGCAGTGCATAGAGGGTAGACGGCAGAATGCCGTCGAACCCGCCCAGCACCCAGAAGCGATAGACATCAAGGGTTTGCGAGCTGACGAGCAGCAGCGCCCGGGTGAGGGCCAGGATCAGCGCGCTGAGCGCCGCGCCCGCCAGCACCAGCCGCAGCGGGTTGGCGCGGCTGCCGCCGCCGAGCAGGAATACCAGCACCGAGGCCGCCAGCGCGCCGCCAAGCGCTACCCAGACAAAGGCTGCCGGATCGGTGACGCCGAAGCCCAGGATGCAGATCACCACCCCCAGCGCGGCCCCGCCGTTGATGCCCAGAAGGCCCGGATCGGCGAGGGGATTGCGGGTCATGCCCTGGATCAGCGCGCCGGAGATGCCAAGCGCCGCGCCGGCAAGCACAGCGCCGGCCAGCCGCGGCAGGCGCATGTCGCGGATCACGATATGGGCGGCATCGTTCGGGTCATAAGCCGTCAGTGCGCCCCAGACAGTTGTCCAACTGGCGGGCCGGAAGCCAAAGCGCAGCGCAGCCGCCGACAGGAGCGCCAGCCCCAGCAGTGACCCGGCGAGCCGGAGACCGCGCAGGCTGGCGGCGGGGCGCGGCCGGGAAATGCTCATGGCAGAGACGGACATGTCAGGAGCCCTCCGGCAGCAGACCGGCCTTGGCCATGCTGGAAACGGGTGTGGAGGGGTCGCCGTCCAGCGCGGCCTCCAGCAGCGGCACCAGCTGGTCCAGCGCCGTATCCAGGCTCAAGGGACTGGAATGGGACAGGGCCGAGGACAGCAGGCGCCCGGCATAGATCTCCCGCCCCTCCCGGTAGGCGCGCAAGGTGTGGCGCAGCGGCAGGCGCTTGAGCCGCGCCGCGGAGCCGCCGGCGTCGATCCAGATCAGCGCATCGGTGTCGATGGGAGAGAGATCCTCCTCGGGGAGCAGGGCATAGTAGCTGTTCGCAGGCGCAAACGGGTTGGCCACCTCCGGCACTGTGAATCCCAGGGCGGCCAGGAATTGGCCGCGGATGTCCGTCGCCGAATAGGCGCCGGTGCGGGTGGCCGAGACCATGACGGCGCTTGCGCCCTGCCACTCGGGGTGGGCGGCGCGGATTGCGGCAAAGCGGCCTTCGATCCGGGAGATGATCCGGTCGGCCTTGGAGGAGTTTCCGGTTGCCGTGCCCAGCGTGCGCAGCATGACCTGCCAGGGGGAGCCGTAGCTGCCGTGGGCGGCCTTCGGCGGGATGGTGGGCGCGATCTGCGACAACAGCGCATATTCGCGCTCGGTCATGCCGGACCATTGGCCGGTGATCAGGTCCGGCTCCAGGGCGGCGATCCGCTCGATGTCGATCTGCCCCTGCAGAACGATGGGCTCGGCATCGCCCAGGGCCTCCTGCGCCCAGGGCCAGACACCATGCGGATGGTTGCCGAACCACTTGCTCAGCGCATGGGGCGTCTCCCCGAGCGCCAGCAGGAAATCATGGCCGATGTAGCTGAGCGAGACGATGCGCTGCGGTTTGGCTGGCACAATCGTGGTGCCATAGCGGTGCTCGATGACCGCCGGGAAAGGTTCCGCCGCGCTGGCCGCGGGGGCAAGCACCGTTGCGGCCAGCAGCAGATAAACGCCCAGCCGGGCGCGCGTATTTGGAAGTAACAGAGCCAGCGTCACAATTCACTCCAGCCTGCGGCGCACGCAAGAGCGGCGCCGGGATGTTGATCCGTTGATGGCTGGACTGTGTGCCGCGCTAATGGCGCGGAGCGTCTCGCTGAAAGGCGCCCGGTTCAGGCGCGCCCGGACGCTTAAATAACCTTAGTTCTTTTGTCAAGTTATCAGGCCGCCCGAGCCGCGATTGAAACGGGCGGCCTGCTGGTCTCAGATATGCAGCGCGTGACCCAGCGCGCGCAGGCAGGCTTCCTGCAGCCCCTCCGACTGGGTCGGGTGCGCGTGAATGGTCGCGGCGATATCCTCCAGGCAGGCGCCCATTTCGATGGCGAGCGAGAAGGCCGCCGACAGTTCGGAGACACCGGCACCTACCGCCTGGAGCCCCAGCACCGCCTGATCGGCATCGCGCCACACAACGCGGATGAAGCCATCCTCGCGTTCAGTCGTCATGGCGCGGCCGTTGGCGGCAAAGGGGAACTCCGTGCTGCTGCTGCCCTCGATCTCGCCCGGCAGGGCGCCGCAGGTGACGATCTCTGGGTCGGTGAAACAAACTGCCGGAATGGCGCGCTTGTCCCATTCGGCCGCGTGGCCCGCGGCATGTTCAGCCACCATCTCGCCCTGTGCCATGGCGCGGTGCGCCAGCATCGGCTCGCCGGTGATGTCGCCGATGGCGTAAATGCCGCGCATCGAGGTCTGGCAGGTCTTGTCGATCCGGATGTAGGGGCCGTTCAGGGTCAGTGCCAGCTCATCAACACCGATGCCTTCGGTGCGCGGGCGGCGGCCGACGGTGACCAGGACTTTCTCAGCCTTGATAGTGCCCTGGCTGGTGGCCAGTACACCGTCGGCATAGCCTTCGGCTTTGGCGCCGGTCATCACTTGAACACCCAGCGTTTCCAGCCGTTTGGCGACGGGCCGGGTCAGGGCCTGATCGTAGAGCGGCAGTATGCGGTCCTCGGCCTCGACCACGGTGACCTTGGTGCCCAGCTTGGCAAAGGCGGTGCCCAGCTCCAGCCCGATATAGCCTGCGCCGACCACGGCGAGGGTGTCCGGCACCGCCTGCAGCGCCAGCGCCTCGGTCGAGGACAGGATATCGCCGCCGAAGGGCAGGGATGGCAGTTCGACCGGGGCGGAGCCGGAGGCGATCACGATGCGTTCGGCGCGGATCTGGGTGGTCTCGTCACCGCGTTTGACCGCCACGGTCTTGCCGTCGAGGAACCGCGCGCGGCCCTCGACCACGCGCACGCCCGCCTTGCGCATCAGGCCGCTGACACCGCC
This sequence comes from Leisingera coralii, assembly GCF_049056525.1. NCBI lineage: Bacteria > Pseudomonadati > Pseudomonadota > Alphaproteobacteria > Rhodobacterales > Roseobacteraceae > Leisingera > Leisingera coralii. The sequence goes on from NZ_JBHUPT010000033.1 coordinate 17,680, forward strand.
GGTCAGCCGCTTCACGATGCCGTCCTTCCAGGCCACGGTGCGGCTGAGGTCGATCTCGGGCTTACCCGCGGAGATCCCCAGCGGCCCTTCGGCCGCGTGGGACATCTTGTGGAACTCGTCTGCGGCGTGAATCAGCGCCTTGGAGGGGATGCAGCCCACATTCAGGCAGGTGCCGCCGGGGTTGGCCTCGTCCACCACGATGGTGTCGACCCCCAGCTGGCCGGCGCGGATGGCGCAGACATAGCCGCCGGGGCCCGCGCCGATGATCAGCAATTTGCACTTCAGATCAGTCATTCAGCCCTCGACAAACAGCATGGCCGGATTTTCCAGCAGGGATTTCAGTTTCTGCACAAAGACCGCCGCGTCCCAGCCGTCGATCACCCGGTGATCGAAGGAGCAGGAGATATTCATCATCTTGCGCGGCCGGAATTGCTGGCCGTCCCAGACCGGGCGGATCTGCATTTTGTTGACGCCGACAATCGCCACTTCGGGGTGGTTGATGATCGGCGTGGTGGCAATGGCGCCAAGCGGCCCCAGCGAGGTGATGGTGATGGTGCCGCCGGTCAGCTCCTCGCGCTTGATCGAACCGTCGCGGGCGGCCTCGGCCAGGCGGGCCAGCTCACCTGCGTTGTCCCACAGGCTGTTGGCCTCGGCATGGTGCAGCACCGGCACGTTCAGCCCCTGCGGGGTTTGCGTGGCAACGCCGATGTGGACGCCGCCGTGGCGGTAGATCACGCCTTCGTCGTCATCGTAGCGGGCGTTCAGGCCGGGCTGCTCGCGCACCGCCTCGACGATGGCGCGCATCAGGAACGGCAGGAGGGTCAGCTTGGGGCGGCTGCCCTCGTGCTTCTTGTTGAGCGCGGCGCGCAGGTCTTCGAGCGCGCCCATCTCCACCTCCTCGACGATGGTGATATGCGGGATGTGCCGTTTCGACAGCGCCATCTTCTCGGCGATCTTGCGGCGCATGCCGATGACGCGCTGCTCCTCGACGCCGGTGTTGCGGCCGCGGGTGACGCTGCCCTGGCGGATGCCGCCGGATTCGATCCAGCTGTCCAGATCCTCGTGGCTGATACGCCCGCCCGGCCCGGTGCCGGGCACATGGCGCAGGTCGACCCCTTCGGAACGCGCTCGCGCCCGCACGGACGGTGCGGCCAGCGGTTTGCTACCCTCGGGCCGCGGCAGGCGGTGGCCGGGTTTCTTGGCGGCCGGCGCGGGTGCGGGAGCAGGTGCCGGAGGCTCCTTCGCCTCCGCGTCCGCATCCGTTTCCGCTTCCGGCGCGGGCTGTGGCGCCGGGGCGCTGGGTTTGGCCGCTTCAGTGGCCGATCCGGGGGCCTCGTTGCCCTCGCCTTCGACCTCGATCCGGATCAGCACTGAGCCGATCGCCATCATCTGGCCGATCTCGCCGCCCAGCTCCAGCACCTTGCCGGACACCGCAGAGGGCACCTCAACCGCGGCCTTGTCGGTCATTACTGCCGCCAGGATATCGTCCTCGCGCACGATGTCGCCGGGCTTGACGTGCCACTCGGTCAGCTCTGCTTCGGCAATGCCTTCCCCCACATCGGGAAGACGCATGGCAAACACACCCATCCGGTCAGCCCTCCATCACTTTTTTCAATGCTTCGCCGACGCGGGCGGGGCCGGGGAAATACTCCCATTCCTGCGCGTGCGGATAGGGCGTGTCCCAGCCGGTGACGCGGATGATCGGCGCCTCCAGGTGGTAGAAGCAGTTCTCCTGCACCAGGCTCATCAGCTCGGCGCCGAAGCCGGAGGTGCGCGTCGCCTCATGCACGATCACGCAGCGGCCGGTCTTTTCAACCGACGCCTGGACCGTCTCCAGATCAAGCGGCAACAGCGTGCGCAGGTCGATCACCTCGGCATCGACGCCAGTGGCTTCTGCCGCGGCCTCGGCCACGTAAACCATCGTGCCGTATGCCAGAACGGTGACATCCGCGCCTTCTCGGGTGATGCTGGCCTTGCCCAGCGGCACGATCTCCGCGCCCTCAGGCACCTCACCCTTGGGGTGGTTTTTCCAGCTGGAGACCGGGCGGTCGTGGTAGCCGTCGAAGGGTCCGTTATAAAGCCGCTTGGGCTCCAGGAAGATCACCGGATCCGGGTCCGCGATGGCGGCCAGCAAGAGCCCCTTGGCGTCGCGCGGGTTGGAGGGCACCACCACTTTCAGACCGGACACATGCGTGAACAGCGCCTCCGGGCTCTGGCTGTGGGTCTGGCCGCCGAAGATGCCGCCGCCGGTGGGCATGCGGATCACCAGCGGGCAGGTGAAGTCGGCGTTGGAGCGGTGGCGCAGCCGCGCCGCTTCCGAGACGATCTGGTCATAGGCCGGGTAGACATAGTCTGCGAACTGGATCTCGATCACCGGCTTCAGCCCATAGGCGGCCATGCCGATGGCGGTGCCGACGATGCCGGATTCGTTGATCGGCGCGTCAAAGCAGCGTGATTTTCCGTATTTCTGCTGCAATCCCGCGGTGCAGCGGAAGACGCCGCCGAAGAACCCCACATCCTCGCCAAAGACGACGACGCGGTCATCTGCCGCCATCGCGACGTCATGGGCCTCGCGGATGGCCTCGATCATGGTCATGCTGGCCATCTCAGTACCCCGCTTCCTGCCGCTGCCGGATCAGATGCGGCGGCATGGTTTCATAAACACCTTCAAACATGTCGCGCGGGCTCGGGGTCTTGCCGCCGCCCAATGTGCCGATGGACTCGGCCTGTTTCTGGGTGGCGATGACCTCGTCCAGGATTTGCGCTTCGGCCTGTTTGTGCCGTTCGTCGCTCCATTCGCCGATGGTGATGAGGTGCTTCTTCAGCCGCTCGATCGGGTCGCCCAGGGGCCAGGCCGCGGCCTCGCGCCGGGAGCGGTAGGCGGAGGGGTCGTCGCTGGTGGAATGGCCGCCTGCGCGGTAGGTGACATGTTCGATCAGCGTCGGCCCGTGCCCGCGCCGCGCCCGCTCGCAGGCCCATTTCGCCACGGCGTGCACGGCCAGGTAGTCGTTGCCGTCAACCCGGATCGAGGCGATGCCGAAACCGTGGCCGCGGGCGGCAAAAGTGCCGACTTCGCCGCGGGCGATGCCCTGGAAGGTGGAGATGGCCCACTGGTTGTTGACGATGTTCAAGACCACCGGCGCGTCATAGGTCGAGGCAAAGACCATGGCAGAGTGAAAATCGCTCTCCGCTGTGGAGCCGTCACCGATCCAGCCCGTAGCGATCTTGGTATCGCCCGAAATTGCCGAGGCCATCGCCCAGCCGACCGATTGCACGAACTGGGTGCCGAGGTTGCCGGAAATCGAAAAGAACCCGTGTTCCTTGGAGGAATACATGATCGGCAGCTGGCGCCCGTGCAGCGGGTCGTCGGCGTTGGAATAGATCTGGTTCATCATGGTCAGCATCGGATAGCCGCCCGCGATCAGCAGCCCGGCCTGACGGTAGGTCGGAAAGTTCATGTCGCCCGGCCGCAGCGCCCGGGAAAAGGCGCAGGACACGGCCTCTTCGCCCAAGTGCTGCATGTAAAAGCTGGTCTTGCCCTGGCGCTGCGCATTCAGCATCCGCGCGTCAAACGTGCGCAGGGTGAGCATGTGCCGCAGGCCCTCACGCAGTTCCTCCGCGCTCAGCGCGCCGGCCCAGTCGCCCACCGCCTCGCCGTCCTTGTTCAGCACCCGGACGATGGAAAACGCCATGTCGCGGATTGAATCCGGATCCACATCAACCGGCGGGCGTTTGACGGCCCCGGCGCGCGGGATCTCGAAGTCCGAGAAATCAGGCGTGTCGCCCGGACGGCAGCCCGGTTCCGGCACGTTCAGCGATAGCGGCGGAAAGTCATCACTCATGCGGTACCTCTTTGTTCTGAGCGCCTCCAGGCGCGCGCGGAAGACTGCGTGCGGCGCAATGCCTGTCTCCCCAGCTTAGCAAAACCGCATGGTTGAAAAATAACGAATATGGGGGTAGTGGTGCGAAAATCAGAGAAAATACACTCGGAAACGCAAGATTTATGGTGGTTTTCGCTACAGATTCGGTTGATCGGGAGATGCTTCGCGTGTTGCGTGACGAGGGGCGGATTCCCTTGGTGCAGCTGGCGGCCCGAGTCGGTCTTTCCCAGACGCCCTGCAAGCGGCGGCTGCAGCGGCTGGAGGAAAGCGGCCTGATTTCCGGCTACAACGCCCGCATCGACCGCAAGGTCGCGGGGTTCGGCATCACCGCCTTTGTCTCGGTGGAGCTGGAACGCCAGGACGCGGACGAAATTGCCAGTTTCCAGAAGAAGATTGCCCGGTTCGAGGAAGTGGTGACCGGCACGCTGATGACCGGCGCGCAGGATTTTCTGCTGGAAATCGTGGTGGAAAGCCTGGAGGAATTCGAGGCCTTCCTGCAGACCAAACTGCTGCGTATTTCTGGCATCCGGGTGGTGCGGTCGCGCTTTGCGCTGCGCAAATTCATCGACCGGGCGCGGATTCCGTGACCGCCGGGGCCGGCAGGGTGCGTCAGCCCGCCTCTACCGTCAGCAGCTTGCGGTACATCTCCAGCAGGAACACCTCGGCTTCGGCATAGCGGTCCTGCGCCTTGGCGGGGGCGATTTCCTCGATCTGCACGTCGAAATCGGCGTAGTGCTGGGTGGTGGCCCAGATCGAGTACAGCAGGTGGTGCGGATCGACGGTTGCAATCCGGCCGTCACGCATCCAGTCCTCCAGCACGGTGATCTTGGTGTTGTAGAGCTCTTTCAGCGGGCCGAAGATCTCGCTGCGGGACTGCGGCAGGCCGCTGAGGATCTCATTGGCGAAGAACTTGCTTTCCTTGGGGAAATTCCGCGAGATCTCCAGTTTGCGGCGGATGTACTGGCAGATTTCGTCAATCGGGTCGCCATGCGGGCTCAGCATGTTCAGCGGCGCCATCCACAGCTGCAGGGTGCGGGCCAGCAGCTCCTGGCGGATCGCGTCCTTGCTTTCGAAGTAATAGAGCAGGTTGGGCGTGGTCAGCCCGGCATTCTTTGCAATTAGGTTGATCGACGCGCCGGAAGATCCGTGCTGGGCAAAAACCTCAAGCGCGGACGCCAGGATCTGTTCGGTCTTCTTCCGCTGAATCCGGGTCTTCGGCTTTTCAGCTGCCATGCGCGCCATGTAAATTCCGCCACTTACAACAATGTCTATCTGGCGCCCTATTGGCACAAGTCAAAGCCTGTTGCCAGCAATAGCGCGCAGAAGGCCGGTTCAAATCAATGTGCTGGTGCGAATGGTCCGCGCCGGGGCAAAAGGAGCGGGCAGCAAGAGCCGCCCGCCAATTGGCACCGTCCGCGGGGAGATCGTTCCGGACGGTGCCGTTTCCGGGCCGGGGCCCGGCGCAGTTCAGCGGAACGCCGGGATGATCTTCTCGGCGTAGTCGGCGATGATCTTCTCTTCGTCGCCGCTGTCGAGGTAGATGTTGAACTGGGTGGTGCCGGCCGCTTCGAGATCGCGGATCTTGGCGATATGCTCGTCCGGGGTGCCCAGCACGCAGAAGCTCTTGACGATGTCTTCGGTGATGAAGTCCAGGTACGGGTTATCGCTTTGGCCGTGCTTGGAGTAGTCGTAGCCTTTGCGGTTCTTGATGTAGTCGGTCAGGCTGGTGGGGACGTGATCACCGTCGGTGCCGTATTTTTCAACGATATCAGCGACGTGGTTGCCGACCATGGCGGGGAACCACTTTGTCTTCTCGATGCCTTCCTCGATCGGGCCGGTATGGGCGGGTGCTGCGGCCATCACGCGGTAGTTCGACATGTCGCGGCCTTCGGCCTCGCCGCCGGCCTTGGCCTGATCCGCCAGCCATTTGATGATCTTGGGCTCGGCAATCTGCAGGACCACGCCGTCACCGACCTTGCCGGCCGAGGCCAGGGCCTTGGGACCATAGGCGCCGATCCAGACCGGCAGCTCGTAGCCTTGGGCCCAGGGGAATTTCACCGGCTCGGGGCATTCGCCGTACTGCACTTCCTCGCCGCGGATCAGCGATTTCACCACATGGGTGAACTCTTCCATCCGCTTGATGGTCGAGGGCTTCTTGCCCATCACCCGCACGGCGCTGTCGCCGCGGCCGAGACCGATGTCAAAACGGCCGCCGGACTGTTTCGCCAGCGAGCCGAACAGCGAGGCCGCAACCGACCACTCGCGCGAGTTCGGGTTGGTCACCAGCGGGCCAAAGCGCATTTTCTTGGTGTGCTCCATGCACATTGCCATGGCGACGAAGCTTTCGCGCCACAGGATGTGGCTGTCGTAGAACCAGCAGTAGGTGAAGCCTGCGTTTTCCGCCTGGCGGACCAATGCGCGGGCGCGTTCGGGCTCAACGAAGCCCTTGAAGCAAATACCGAATTCCATGTGTGTTTTCTCCCTGTTGGAATCTTAGTGTTCGGGGGCCCAGATGCGGATGCCCGCATGGGTGAAGGGCACCGCCTTGGAAATGTTCTGGCGGATCAGGATCGGGGTGATCGCCTCGATGCAGCGGGCGGCCTCGGCGTCGCCGGCGTTGTAGGCCTGGACATCCAGCGCGCCGACCAGCTCGATCACCTTCTTGCGGGCGGGCAGGCTGTTGCCGCAGACCAGGATGTCGCAGTTGATCGGCCAATCCAGGTTGTTCAGCGTGGTGGCCGACACATTGTGCAACGCGCCGATCACCGGGATGTCGTCACCCAGAAGCGCCTGCGCGGCTTCGGTGGCGGAGCCTTCCGGCGGCATGTCCACTTTCTTGGGGTCGCCCTCTTTCAGCGGCACAACGATGTCGACCAGGATCTTGCCAGCGAGGCCCGGCTTCAGCGCCTCCAGCGTGGCGTTATGGGCCGAGAACGGCACCGCGAGGATGACCATTTCATCCGCCGCCGCGGTGGCGCCAGCATTGTCCAGCCCTTCGATCGGCGCGGCGCCCTCCGGCAGCTTCGCCATCAGTTCCGCCGCGATGCCGGCGCTGCGCTCGCCATCACGCGAGCCGAGCGCAACGGCGATGCCCGCGCGGGCAAAGCGCAGGGCCAGCCCCTGGCCTTGCGGCCCGGTGCCGCCAATGATTGCGATCTTCATCTGAACATATCCTCCTGTTTTTTCCTGAGTATGTCGGCGCCGCGGCTGTCGGCTGGCTCCCACTCGAGCCCGCGCAGCAGCACTGCCGGTGTTTTTCCGTTCTTGCGCACCACCAGCCCGGAGGCGGCGGCGATTTCATCGGCCAGGGCCGGTTCGGTCACCTGCAGCGGCCGTCCCCAGGCGTCCAGGTTGCCCTGCTCCTGGATGGTGGCCGGGACCTTGCTCAGCCCGATGGCCACGTTGATCTGGCCCAGCCGCCAGGGGCGGCCGAAGGTGTCGGTCATCACCACGCCGATCTGCGCGCCGAAGCGGGCGGCCAGAACCGCGCGCAAACGCTCGCAGCTGGCGTCGGGATCGCGCGGCAGCACCATTGCCGCGTCCTCCTCGCCGAAGTTCGATTCATCCACCGCGGCGTTGGCCGAGATGAAGCCCAGCCGGTGCTCGCAGATCATCGTGCCGGTGTTCTGGTCCGGGCGGCGGAAGGCGCGGACAACGCGGGTGCTTTCGCGCAGGACGATCTCCACCTTGCGCGGGTCCTTGTTCAGCTCCTCGCTGTATTTGATGGCCTCTGCCGAGGGCGTGACTGAGGCCAGCGGAATGATGCAGTCCTCGGCTTTGGAAAACACCTTCTGCGCAATGCACAGGATATCGCCGTCCTGCAGGCCGAGCCCGGCCTGCTCCAGGCAATCTCCCAGGATGGCCCCCAGATCGTCGCCGTTCCTGATATCCGGCACGCCGGGCACGGCGGTGAGGGAGACGGACAGGCTCATCGTGCGCCCTCCCGTGCCAGCGCCTGCGGGTTCTGCGCCAGCAGGCCATTGAGATCCTCGGCGGTGTCGACATCGACGCGCAGGCTGTCCAGCGGCAGGATTACAGGGCACAGGCCCGCGGCCTCCGCCGCATGGCGGTGTGCGATCAGAGATTTCTGCCCGTAAGCAAAGGCAAACGGGCAGGGCAGCGGCACCAGCAGCGCGTTGGTGCCAAGGTCTGTGGCCGGGCATAGTACCGCGCGGGTGCCGTCCAGCGGATAGGCCAGAAGCTGCGCCAGATCGTCCGGCGACGGGTCGGCCAGATCGCCGGGCAGCACGCAAAGCGCCTCGTACCCTTGGGCCGCGGCCCAATCCGCCGCCGCCTCCACCGCCAGCGACAGGGTGCCTGGGTCCTTGTCGTCGATGCAGATCAGCCCGGCCTGGCGGGCGATGCGCGCGATCACCGGGCTGTTTGATACCACGGCAATATCGGCGGTGCCTGCGGGCAGCATGGCAAGGGCCTCTTGCAGGCGCGCAATGGTGGAGCGGAACAGGCCCCTGGCAAGCGCTTCGCGGTCCCGCGGCGCCAGCGCGATGCTCAGCCGCGTCTTGGCCTTGGAGGGGTCCTTCATCGGGATCACCGCCAGCCGCTTGCCGGGTTTCGCCACCGCGCTCATGCTGCGGTCTCCCTGTCTGCGGGGGCGAGGGCCAGATCCACCACCTCGCGCGCGAGGCGGGCCTTGTCGTCCTGGTTCTTCATCAGAATCTCACTGCAGACCGGCACCAGCCCGATTGCGCGGATTTCGCCCGCCAGCCCGGCATCGGCGTGGTCGATCACCAGCGAATCGGCCAGCCCGCGGTAGCGCGCGGCCACGCCGGCCGCATCGGCCCGTTCACCCAGCGCCGCCATCATGCGGTCGGCCGGACCCTTGACCACCTTGCCGGCGATGAAGGGGCTGACAGCGATCTTCTGCGCGCGCGCTGCCCGCAGGGCTGCGGTGATGCCTGGCACGCCCAGGATCGGGGCGATGCTGACAAGCGGATTGGACGGCGCGATCACGATCAGATCCGCCTCCCGGATCGCCGCCAGCGCCTCCGGCGCCGGGCGGGCCTGGGCCAGCCCGTCAAATTCAAGCGCCCGCACGTCCGGTGCGCAGCGTTCGCGCACGAAATACTCCTGGAAGCTCAGCCAGCCTGCATCGGTGCGTACCCGAGTCTGCACCCGGTCGTCGGTGGGCAGCAGGATGTCCGCCTGAACCCCAAAGGCACGCGCCACGTCGCGGGCGATTTCGCTGGGCCGGTCGCCGCGCAGGCGGCGCATGGTGCGATAGATGTGCAGGCCGAAGTCGCGGTCGCCCAGCGACATCCAAGTGTCTGCGCCCAGCTGGTTCAGCGTCTCCAGCGCCCGGTGGCCTTCGTCCGCCACACCCCAGCCCTGGTTGCGGTCGATCACATCAGCCAGGCTGTAGGTCAGCGTGTCGATATCCGGAGAGACCCAGAGGCCGTGGAAATCGTCGTCATCCGCCACGTTGCCAATGATCGACAGCTCCACGTCCGGCAGCGCCGCCAGGCCCTCGGCCATCTTGGCACCGCCGACGCCGCCCGCCAGCAGGGTGACCTTATGCTTCTGAGCGCTCATTCCGCCGCCTCCAGCGTGGTGCCGCGTTCCGGGAACATCTGCAGGAATTCCAGCGGGTCGCGGCCCTGGCGGTCGACCAGCGGTGCCAGTTCCTCCGGGTCGTGGCGGTCATAGACCTCGCGGATCTCGTAGATGGTGTTGCGGCGCACCGGCACCCGGCCCGCGGCGCGGATGATCTGCGCCAGCTCGCGGGCGGTGATCTCCTGCCCGTGGGCGGAGCCGGCCGCGCGGGAGATGCTTTCGTTCATCAGCGTGCCGCCCAGGTCATTCACCCCGCGCGACAGCATCTCCTGCGCGCGCTCCGCACCCAGCTTGGTCCAGCTTACCTGGATGTTGTCGATCCAGCCGTGCAGCATGATGCGCGCCACCGCGTGCATCAGGTCCACCTCCAGCGCGGTCGGGCCGGGGCGCACCTTGTCCGGGTTCTGCGACCACAAGGGCGATTCCGTGTGCACGAAAGACAGCGGTACCAGCTCGGTGAACCCACCAGTGTCTTTCTGGATGTCGCGCAGCAGGCGGATATGGGCGGCCCAATGCTCGGGGCCATCAATGTGGCCGTACATGATGGTCGCGGTGGTGGGGATGCCGACCTCATGTGCGGCGCGGATGATTTCCACCCATTTCTCGGCGCTCAGCTTGTTCTTGGTGAGCTGCATCCGCACTTCGGTATCCAGGATCTCCGCCGCCGTGCCGGGCATCGAGCCGAGGCCCGCTTCCTTCAAATCCGCCAGAAAATCGTGATAGGACATCTTGGTCTTGGAGGCGCCATACCAGATCTCAAACGGAGAGAAGGCGTGGATATGCATGTCCGGCAGCGCCGCCTTGATGGCGCGGACGATGTCCCGGTAAAAGGTGCCTTCCATCTTGGGGTGCAGGCCGCCCTGGATGCAGACCTCGGTGGCGCCGCGGTCCCAGGCCTGCTGCGCGCGCTCGACGATCTGTTCAGGCTCCAGCCACTCGGCGTCCTTGTCCTCGCTGCGCTTGGCAAAGCCGCAGAAACGGCAGCCCATATAGCAGATGTTGGTGAAATTGATGTTGCGGTTCACCACAAAGGTCACCTGGTCGCCATTGGCGCGGCGGCGCAACTCGTCGGCCACCGCATAAACTGCTTCGGCGTCAGCGCCGGTGGCACGGAACAGCTCGATGCCTTCGGCCTCGGACACTTCACCGCCCTCCAGCGCCATCTCCAGAATGGCGCGGACCGGGGCGGAGGCGGCGCCGACGGCAGCCGGGACCGTGGCAAAATTCTCGGCGGGGTGCTGGATGGTCATGCTGTCTCTCCGATGTGGCGCTGATCTCGGGCGAGCCCGTTTTCCTGAGCCATGCCGGCCGCACGGGCCAGCACGCCGGGATTGATGAAGCCGCTGTCCCCGGTCAGGTAGCGGGGGTAGACGGTGAGCCGCTCGCGCAGCTCGAACCCGGCCCCGGTGCAGGAGCTGGCCAGCGCCCGGATCTCCGGCCATTCGTGCTGCGGGTTGATGAAGTCGATGGTCACGGGCGAGATGCCGCCCCAGTCGTTGATGCCCGCTTCCAGGTAGGCGATGTGGCGGGCGCTGAGGTTCGGCGGCGCCTGCAGGCTGATCTCCGGCGCCAGGATGATGCGGGCGGCGGCGATGGTGCGCAGCATGTCCTCCAGCGCCGGTTCCGGGTGGTTTGCCATCTCGATATCCGGCTTGCGCTGGAAGTTCTGGATGATGACTTCCTGAATGTGGCCGTGGCGGGCGTGGGCGTCGTTGATCGCGTGCAGCGCCTCGATCCGCTCGGCAAATGTCTCGCCGATGCCGATCAGCAGGCCGGTGGTAAAGGGCACCTGTTTCTGGCCCGCGCGTTCCAGTGTGCGCAGCCGCTGCACCGGCACCTTGTCGGGGCAGGCATAATGCGGCTGGCCCTTGCGGGTCAGGCGGCGGCTGACGGTTTCCAGCATCATCCCCATCGAGGCGGAGACCGGGCGCAGCACGTCGATCTCGTCATCGGTGAGGGTGCCCGCGTTCACATGCGGCAGCAGGCTGGTTTCGGTCAGCACCAGCTCGCACATGTCGCGCAAATAGTCGGTGAGGCGGGAATAGCCGAGCTTTTCCAGACCCTTGCGGGCCTTCTCATAGCGCAGCTCCGGCTTCTCGCCGAGGCTGAACAGCAGTTCCTTGCAGCCCTCGCGCTCCCCCTTCTGCGCGGTCGCCAGAACCTGCTCCGGCGTCATGATTTTGGCTTCCGGCGAATCCGGATGCTTGACGAAGGTGCAGTAGCCGCAGGTGTCGCGGCACATGTTGGTCAAGGGCACGAAGGCCTTGCGCGAATAGGTGACCGTGCGGCCCCAGTGGGCGTCGCGGATCCCGGCTGCGCGCATCATCAGGGCGCGCAAATCCCCGGTCTCCGCCCAGGCAGTGCCTGTGCTGAGCGATTGGGTGTTCATGGTGTCCTCCCTGCCTCAAAGACTGTGGAGGAGGGCGCGGCATGTCAAATATTTTTTTTAGCTGTAAGTCAAAAAAAATACCATGAAGGCTGAGGTATGCTAGGTAAAAAACTGTTTTTAAACCGTAAAAAATATGAGCCGACAAAAATATTGACTACTAAGTAAAACATCCAAATACTTCCTCCCAATCGCAGGCAGCCGGTTTGGCGGACGCTTCAGCGAAAAGGGAGGACATTGAAGTGCTTATTGGAACGCCAAGGGAGTTGGCGGCTGGAGAGTCGCGAGTAGCGATGACGCCGGACTCTGCGCGTCAGCTGCAGAAGCTGGGGTATGACTGCGCGATCGAAGCCGGGGCCGGGGCGGCGGCGGGGTTTTCCGATGCCGCTTATGAAGCGGCCGGCGTCGAGATCATCAAGACACCGGCGGCGCTGTGGAAGGCGTCCGATATCGTCGCCAAGGTGCGCCAGCCCGACGCCACCGAGCTGAAGCGGCTGACC